>JAFPCP010000047.1 GCA_017423825.1 Clostridia bacterium
CCGCTTTCGTTCACCGAGGGGGGCAACACCTGTATGCCCATGCGCTCACATTCGCGGATATAGGTCACCACTTTGCTGCTGCCGAACACACTGGTCAGCAACGCCGCCATATATTCTTTGGGATAGAGGCATTTCAAATAGGCGGTTTGATAGGCGACCAGAGCATAGGCGGCGGCGTGAGATTTGTTAAACGCATAGGACGCGAACGAGGACATCTCATCGAAAATCTTGTTGGCGGTTTCGGCGGGCACGCCGCGGCGTACGCATCCCTCTACGACGACCTCGCCATCGTCGCCTTTGAGTCCATTGATAAAGATAGCCCGTTCTTGCTCCATGACGTCGTGTTTCTTTTTCGCCATGGCGCGGCGCACGACGTCCGCTCGACCGAAGGAATAGCCGGCTAGCGAGCGGAACACCTGCATAACCTGTTCTTGGTACACGATGCATCCGTAGGTTACGCGCAGAATGGGTTCCAGCAACGGGTGCGCATACTGCACCTTGTTGGGGTGTCGGCTGTTTTCGATATACCGCGGGATGGAGTCCATCGGTCCCGGCCGATACAGGGATATCACGGCAATCAAATCCTCAAACCGTTTGGGTCGCAGTTGCATAAGCACGCGTTTGAGCCCGCCGGATTCCATTTGGAACACGCCGTCGCTTTGGCCGGCGGCGAGCATGGCATACACCCGTGGTTCATCCAGAGGAACGTTTCGTATAGAGAAATTGGAATTGGATTGTTGTATCATCTTCTCGGCGTCGGCGATGACCGTGAGGTTGCGTAGACCGAGAAAATCCATTTTCAGCACGCCGAGCTCTTCGAGATTGTGCATGGCATACTGGGTGGCGACTGCCTCGTGATTCATGCACAAGGGCACGTAATCACTCACAGGTTGCGGGGCAATCACCACGCCGGCGGCGTGGGTGGATGCGTTGCGCGGCATGCCCTCCACCTTTTTGGCCATATCCAACAAGGCGCGTATCTGCGGGTCGTTGTCAGCTAACTCCTGCAATTTTGGGGTGGTGCGCAAGGCTTCTTCGAGGGTGATGTTCAGCGCACGCGGCACAAGTTTGGCGACTTTATCTCCGGTGCTGTATGGCAGCCCCATGGCACGCGCGACATCGCGCACCGCAGCGCGGGCGGCCATGGTGCCGAAGGTGATGATTTGCGCGACGTGGTCGGCGCCGTATTTTTCAATCACGTAATCAATCACCTGTTGACGTTTTTCGGTACAGAAATCCACGTCAAAATCCGGCATGCTTACCCGTTCGGGGTTGAGAAAACGCTCGAACAGCAGGTCGTATTGCAACGGCTCGATTTGGGTGATGCCGGTGCAATAGGCGCACAAACTGCCTGCGCCGGAGCCACGCCCCGGCCCAACCGGAATGTCGTGTGTGCGGGCAAAGTTCACGTAATCCGCGACAATGAGATAATAATCGGCGTATCCCATGCGGCGGATAACATCCAGTTCATAGTCTAATCGCTGTGTCACAGCCGGGGCGGGGTGCTCTCCATACAGGCGAGCCATCCCCTCGCGGCACAATTTTTCCAGATATGCATCGCTGTCCCCGCCCGGCGCATCGAATTTGGGCAGTTTCAGTTGTCCGAAGGACAACTCCACTTGACAGCGCCGCGCAATGGCGGCGGTGTTGGCGACCGCTTCGGGGGCATAGGAAAACAAGTCCGCCATCTCATCGCCGGATTTGAGATAAAACTCCTCCGTTTCAAAAGCAAGGGGACTCGGCTCTTGCAGGGTGGTGGCTGTTTGTATGCAACACAACACCCGTTGCATGGTGGCGTCCTCTTTTTCGATGTAATGCACATCGTTGGTGCACACGAGCGGCACGCCGGTTTCTTTGGATAAGCGTAACAGGTCGGTGTTGACGGTTTTTTGTTCCGCCAGACCGTGGTCTTGCAGTTCGAGGAAGAAGTTGTCCGCCCCAAACAGGTTTTGATACCACAGCGTCAGTTCTTTGGCGCGAGCATAGTCATTGCGCACTAGGGATTGCGGAATTTCCCCCGCCAGACAAGCGGACAAGGCAATAAGCCCCTCGTGATGCTGTTCTAACAGCGTGTGGTCGATGCGGGGGCGGATATAAAACCCATCCACCCACGCGGTGGAAACCAGTTTGAGTAGGTTTTGGTAGCCGGTCTCGTTCTCACACAGCAGCACCAAATGGTAATAGGTGCTGTCCTGCCCGTGCTGCTTGTCCGATAAGCGGCGGTGGGCGACGTACACCTCGCACCCAATGATGGGGTGAAGGTCTTGTGCTTTACACTCTTTATAAAAGTCAATGACACCGTACATTGCTCCGTGGTCGGTGATAGCGATGGCCGATTGCCCAAGTTCCTTGGCGCGGCGCACCAGTGCCGGGATACGGCAGGCGCCGTCCAGCAGGCTATATTCGGTGTGTGTATGCAAATGTACAAAATCGGTCACAGACGGCACCTCCTTTTTTAATCGTTTTGCGGATTTTCCAGGGTTTGCGCAAAGGCGAGAATACGTTGCAGCCGGTGGTTGACACCGCTGCGGCTGAGTGGGGGCTGCATCGCTGCGCCCAATTCGCGTAAAGACATGTCGGGGTTTTCCAGACGCAGCCGAGCCAGTTCCTGCAAATCTGCCGGCAACATTTGCAAACCACCTTGCTCTTCGATGCGACGCAGGGCTTCCACCTGTATTCCTGCTGCGGCGACGGTTTTGTCGATGTTGGCGTTTTCGCAGTTGATGCGGCGGTTGGTGCGGTTGCGGATGCTTTTAATCATTTTGATGTTCATGAGCTCCAACGCGCCGCGCGGTGCTCCGAGAAAGGTCAGACAATCTTCAATTTGTTCGCTTTCTTTCAAATAGATGACGTAAGAGCCGTTGCGACTCACCGATTTGGCCGGAAAATTCATCTCTCGCAATAAAGCCAGTAGATTTCGGCTTAGATTGTAATATGGCACGCTGAATTCCAAGTGATAATCGTGTTCCGGGTTGGAAACAGCGCCGCAAACCATAAAAGCGCCCCGTAAATAGGCGCGTGCACAGTCTTCGCAGTCGAGGTTCGCGCGATTCAGACGCACAGAAATCTCGTTTTTGGCGTGGCCGAACGTTTCCAAAACGGCCTCGCGTTGCGCGGGGTTGGGGAAAGAAACTGTGTGTAACGTGGTGCGGCGGCGCAGGGTGTCTCTTGTCGGTGCGGATACTTGGCAAACGTCAGGCACCAAGGTGGCATATACATCTGCCACCGGCGCCAGTTCGGTTTGCAGAGAAATCTCTCGCGCACCGAAGGCGTGTCCATATTCCAGCATGCCATACGCCATGGCTTTGCGGCAACAGGATTTGTTCGGTGCCGTGCCGGCTATTTCCAGTTTAACATCCGAAGAAAACGCCATAATCGGCACCTCCTTGTGTTTTGTGATTAGAATTCTCCGACGAATTGCACTTCCGGTTCGAGAGATACGCCGTGGAGTGTCCGCACTTTTTCTTGCACGTCGGCGCACAGACGGCGCACGTCGGCGGCCGTTGCGTTTTCACGGTTGATGACAAACCCGGCATGCTTTTCGCTTACTTGCGCACCGCCGACGCGATATCCTTTCAGTCCGCTTTGCTCCACCAGCGCACCGGCAAAATAGCCGGTCGGCCGTTTGAAGAAACTACCGGCGCTGGGATATTCCAGCGGCTGTTTTTCCTGCCGTTTGGCTATGAGCTCTTTCATGCGTGCGGCAATGGCTTCCTTGTCACCGGGTTGCAAACGCAACGTGACGGCGGCGACAATGGCGCCGGTTTCCATCAGCGCGGAATGGCGATAATCCAGACGCAAGTCCTCGTCGGGTACGTGCACAATTTCGCCTTGCGCGGTCAGGCAGGTGGCGCTGACCAAGACGTCGGCCATCTGCCCTCCATAGGCTCCTGCGTTCATGTAAACGGCGCCGCCGACCGTGCCCGGGATGCCATAGGCAAACTCCAGTCCGGCCAGGGCGTTGTCGCGGGCGAACAGGCAAAGCCGTTGCAGGGACAGGCCTGCTTCGGCGGTTATAGTGTTTTCTGAAACGAGTTGGGGAGCGCTCCGTCGAGTGTCCCAGCGCAGCACCGCCCCCCGAATACCACGGTCTCCAACCAGCAGATTGGAGCCGTTGCCGAGCCAAAGCCAAGGGATGTTTTCCGCTTTGCAAAAGCGCAACACGGCGGCAGCGGCTTCGGCGTGCGGAATATCAATGAGCAGGTCGGCGGGTCCGCCTATGCGGAAGGTGGTAGCCGTTGCCATAGAGATGCCGGTTGTTACGCGGCAGTTTGCTTGCTCGGCATACATGGCGAGGGCTTTCATATCCATAGCGGTCATCCTTTCGCGGCGGTTTTTATAAACCCAGATACGCGGCGCCGATAATACCGGCATCGTTGCCGAGTTTGGCAGCGCATATTTCGGTTTGTTTTTCACTATATTGGCTGAATCGTTCTTTCTCTATATGGGCGCGCAGAGGGGCCATGAGGGTTTCGCCCTCTTTGCAGATGCCGCCGCCAACGCATAACACTTCCGGCTGGAAGATGTTAATCATGTTGGTGATGCCGGCTGCTACGTATTTGATGTATGTGTCCACGACCTGTTTACCGATGGCATCACCGGCACGCATGGCGTCAAATGCGGTGCGGCCGCTTACACGGTCGAGATTACCGGCCAGTTTCCACATGACGCTGTTGGGGTTTGCCTGCATGGCGTCGCGCGTTTGCCGGATGAGGCCGGTCGCGGAGGCGTAGGTTTCCCAGCATCCTTTTCGACCGCAGCTGCACGGTACGCCGTCCACGACGATAACGGTATGGCCGAGCTCCGTGCCGGCAAAATTGGAGCCGGCGATGATTTTGCCGTCGATGATAACGCCGCCGCCGACACCGGTGCCGAGGGTGATACACACGCAACTGGATTTCCCCTTGGCGGCGCCGGCGAGCAGTTCGCCGTAAGCCGCGGCGTTGGCGTCGTTTTCGATGGTGACCGGTTTGTTGAGCAGCGCCGAGAGAGCGTCCCGCAAAGGCACCTGAATGAAGTCGAGATTCGCGGCGCGCTCGATGACACCGGTGTCCGCGTTGCACACACCGGGGCTGCCGACGCCTACACCGTCGATGTCGTCCATGGTCAGGCCGGCGGCTTGCACCGCCTCGCGGCTGACACGGGCCATGTCGGCGATAATCTCTTCCGCGGGGCGGGGGGTTGCGGTTTTACATTTGGCGGTGGCGATGATGCGATAGCTGTCATCCACCACGCCGGCGACGATGTTTGTTCCGCCTAAATCAATGCCAATACGATACATACAATCATCTCTCCTATGTGTCAGTTTATGTTTTTGTTGTGATTAATATTTCTCCCATTCGCTGTTTGCATGGCTGGGTAGACCGGTTTCTTCCCCCATGCCGAGCTTGTGCATCAGTTCCTGGGCGGCGTTGTAGCCCATCTTTTTTTGTCGGTTGGAGATGGCGGCCACCTCGATGATGATGGCGAGATTACGTCCCGGTTTGACCGGGATGGTCATGTTGGGCACGGGGATGCCGAGGATGTCCATGGTTTGGCTTTCCAGTCCCATGCGGTCGTACACTTTGTGGGTGTCCCACGGCTCCATTTGGATGGCCATGTCGATTTTTTCGGTGTTTTTCACCGAACCGATACCGAATATGCGGCGCACATTGACAATGCCGATACCACGCAATTCAATGAAATGGCGGATGTTGGAGGGAGCCGAACCAACCAGCGTTTTAGAAGAAACGCGGCGAATTTCTACCGCGTCGTCGGCAATCAGGCGGTGTCCGCGTTTGATGAGCTCAATGGCGGTTTCGCTTTTACCGATGCCGCTATCGCCTAACAACAGCACACCTTCGCCATACACCTCCACGAGCACACCGTGGCGTGTGATGCGCGGAGCGAGCTCCACGTTGAGGAATGCGATAAGCGTGGCCATCAGGGAGGAAGTGGATTCTTTGCTGCGCAACAACGGCACCCCGTGCTGCTCACACGCTTCCAACAATTCGGGCAGAATCGGCAGATTTCTTGTCACGATAATTGCCGGTGGTTGATAGGCCGCCAATTCTTGAATGTGTGTCTGCCGCAGGTCATCCGGCAGATTTTCCAAAAAGCTGTGTTCGGTTTTGCCGAGCATTTGAATGCGCTCGTTGTCAAAATAGTCTAAATAGCCCGAGAGTACCAACCCTGGGCGGTTGACGTCACAGGACGTAACCATGCGTTCTTCCGGTTCTGAGGGCATATAAATACTTTCTAAGGACGTTTCTTTAATGATAGCGGAAAGTGGCACGGTGTAAGGTTGTTTCGTCATGTATAAACCTCCGTTTTGTGCGGATACGAAAGGGTATCCGTTTGGTATTTTAACAAAATTTTTTCGGTGAAGAAAAGGCGGTTGAATATAAACAA
>JAFPCP010000048.1 GCA_017423825.1 Clostridia bacterium
ACATCCGTGCACAGGCCGGCGCCGTGGATTTGCGGCGCGGGCGTTGTTTTCGGCCGTGGATACAGGCCTTTGCGGCGTTTTTGCCGGATGGACTATCTCCGCAAGAGGCGCAGATGCTTTGTTGGCGGCAGTTGGATTTGGCCCATGAATGGGCTGCACAAGAACCGGATTTTCGCCTGTGGCGTAGCCCGGCAGACCGGGAGGGGGAGCCTCAACCTGTCTGCCTCGGCCTTTTAACGGTGGAAAACGGCGGCGTGCTTGGAAACGATACGTCTGTGCTCGATATACTGCTTTCTAAACATGTAAAGGTGATAGGCTTTACATGGAACGGAGATAATGACTGGGCGTCGGGTTGCTTAGGAAATCCGGACAGAGGGTTATCCTGTGTTGGTCGTTCGGTTGCTCGGCGTCTCAACGAGGTGGGTGCGGTGGTGGACGTTTCCCATTTGAACATCACCGGTTTTTGGGAGTTGCTAGATTATCCAACCCTTTCGGTTGTGGCGACACATTCCAATGCCGCCGCCGTTTTTGCTCATCCGCGCAATTTGAGCGATGCGCAATTTGCGGCCATTCGTGAGCGCGGCGGCGTGGTGGGGTTGAATTTATACGCAGGTCATTTGGGGCCTGGCGAGTTCTTTTCGCAGTTTCAGCGTCATTTGGAACATTTCCTTTCTCTGGATGGAGAATCCTGCGTTTGTTTAGGTACCGACCTGGACGGCATGGATATTCCGGATGATTGGGACGGCATGTGTATTATAGGCCGTTTATGGCAGTATCTGCTGGACAAAGGGTATCCCCAGTCGTTGTTGCAGGCTATTTTTTACGAAAATGCACGGGATTTTTTTGTTCGTGCGTTGCAATAAAATTCAAGGAGAGAAACACTATGCATTACACCAGTACACGAGACGCGTCCGTGCGCGTAACGGCGGCCCAAGCGATTTCTGCGGGCATCTCCGCAGAAGGCGGCTTGTTTGTGCCGACACAGTTACCGACTGTTACGCCGGCCGATTTGCAGGCGTGGGCGGCACTGCCGTATGCCGCGCGTGCGACGGCGGTTTTGTCTCGTTTTTTGACGGATTTTACGGCGGAGGAGACAGCCGCTTGTTGTAAGGCGGCTTATGGCGAGCGATTTGACACGCCGGCGGTTGCGCCGCTTCGCACCATGGGAGACGGACGGTATATACTGGAATTGTGGCATGGACCGACCTGTGCGTTCAAGGATATGGCTTTGCAGATATTGCCGCATTTGATGCGTGTATCTATTTCGAAAACAGCGCCGAACCAGAAAATCGTTATCTTGGTGGCTACATCCGGTGATACGGGTAAAGCCGCTTTGGAGGGGTTTAAGGATGCGCCCGGCACCGAGATTTTGGTGTTCTATCCTCAGGATGGCGTCAGTGATATGCAACGTCTGCAAATGGTGACACAGGAAGGGGATAACGTACATGTGTGCGCCATCAAAGGGAATTTCGATGACGCCCAGGCAGGGGTAAAAAGTTTATTTACCGACCCGGCTGTGCTTGCCGCCTTGCAAGCAAAAGGCATGCATTTTTCCAGTGCTAACTCCATTAACTGGGGACGTCTGGTACCGCAAATCGTCTATTATATTTCGGCTTACTGTGATTTGTTGGCAAGCAATGATATACAAATGGGCGATGCGGTGAACATCGTTGTACCTACCGGTAATTTCGGCAATATTTTGGCCGCGTATTATGCACGTGAAATGGGCTTGCCTGTTGGCAAACTGATTTGTGCATCCAACCGCAATCGCGTGTTGACGGATTTCTTTGAGAGCGGCACGTACGATTGCAACCGCCCGTTTTACACCACCACTTCACCGTCTATGGATATTTTGATTTCCTCTAACTTGGAGCGATTGTTATACCATCTGTCCGGGAATGATGCGGTAGAAATCGCTCGTTTGATGGAGAGTCTGAAAAAAGATAAAAAATATACCGTTTCTCCGCAGGTGCGGCAGGCAATGGACGAGTTGTTTGCGGCCGGATGCGCGGATGACAGTGTGGTTGCACAGACCATTCGTCGCACCTTTGAAGATACCGGCTATTTGTGCGACACGCACACGGCGGTGGCTGTGGCGGTGCAGGAGGACTATCGTGCCCGCACAGGGGATAACACGCCGACCATCATCGCGTCCACGGCAAATCCGCACAAATTCGCACCGGCTATCTTAGATGCGCTTGGCGCAGCGGATTCGGCGGATGCCTATGCGATGTCACAGGAATTGGAAGAAAAAACCGGCTGTTGTGTGCCGGCGCCGCTACGCGCTTTGCGCGACAAGGCTATTCGCTTTACAGATGTGTGTGAGAAAGATAAGGCCGGCATGCAGGCCGCGGTGAACCGGTTGTTGCAGTTGGACGGAATATAATGGGGTGAACACATGGCTTTGTACACAATCGGTGATGTGCACCTGTCCATAGATAAGCCGAAATCCATGGCGGTGTTCGGCGGTTGGGATAATTATGTACAGCGTTTAGAGGCCAATTGGCTCCAACTGATTACTCCGGAGGATACGGTGGTCATTCCCGGGGATGTTTCGTGGGGCATGAATTTGGAAGAAGCCAAGGCGGATTTTGCTTTTCTGCATGCTTTGCCGGGGCAAAAATTATTGCTCAAAGGAAACCACGATTACTGGTGGACAACCCGCCGCCGCATGGATACCTTTTTGGCAGAGAACGACTTTCACACGTTGCGCATCGTACATAACGATGCAGTCGCTGTGGAAGAGCGCTGGGCCATTTGCGGCAGTCGCGGCTGGTTTTATGACGCCGAAGAGGACGCGGACAAAAAGGTTTTATTGCGTGAGGCAGGCCGTTTACGCACGTCTATTCGGGCGGCCAAAGAAACAGGTTTACAGCCGGTGGTGTTTTTGCATTATCCGCCGGTGTATGCAGACCAACGTTGCCCGGAGATTATGGACGTGTTACTGGAAGAAGGGGTGTCCGATTGTTATTACGGGCATATACACAGCACCGGCATTCGTCTGGCGGTGCAAGAGGAGCGGGAAGGCATTGCCTTTCATCTTGTGTCCGCAGATGCCCTGCGTTTTTGCCCGCACCGCATAGGATAAGATATAATTTATAAAATTTTATATTTTTTTCAAAAAGGTGTAGCCAAACCGTGGGGAATGTGATATAATAGAGCGCAATATGCCCGGAGGGCATCACTAGGAGGAATCAATCATGAGTCTGAAAAATGCAACGAAACAAGAAAACAGTCGTGTGGAATTAGAAATCGAGGTAGGCGCAGAGGCTTTTGCGGCGGCGGTAGACGCGGCTTACAAAAAGGATGTCAAAAAAATGGCTGTGCCCGGTTTCCGTAAGGGAAAAGCTCCCCGTGCACTGATTGAGAAAACGTATGGCACCGGCGTGTTCTATGAAACAGCTATGAACGACGTGTATCCGGTTGCTTTGGATGAGGCGATTAAAGAATCCGGCTATGAATACGTAGAGGACAAAATTGACCTGGATGTAGTATCTGTCGGTCCGGAAGGCTTGGTTTTCAAGGCGGTCATCACGGTGAAACCGGAAGTGAAGGTCAAAGGCTACAAGGGCCTGAAAGCCACCAAAAAGGTAGAGCCGGTGACGGACGAGGACGTTCAGGCAGAGCTCACCCGTTTGCAAGAGCGCAATGCGCGCATGGTGTCCGTGGAGGATCGTGCCGCTGAGATGGGCGACACCGTCACGTTTGATTTTGAAGGCTTCGTAGATGAAGTGGCCTTCGAGGGCGGCAAGGGAGAAAACCACGCCCTGGTGTTAGGCTCCGGTCAGTTTATTCCTGGCTTTGAAGAGCAGTTGGTCGGCGCCGTTGTGGATGCCGAGCTGGACATTAATGTCACCTTCCCGGAAGAATATCATGCCGCGGAGTTGGCAGGCAAACCGGCCGTCTTCAAGTGCAAGGTGCACAAGATTGAGAAAAAAGAGTTGCCGGAAATCGATGATGAGTTGATTAAAGATAGCTCTGATTTTGATACGGTGGAGGCGTTCAAAGAGGATGCTAAAAAGCGTATGGAAGAGCAACGTACCAAGATTGCCGAGGATGCGGTCAATGAGCAGTTGGCGGATGCGCTGATTGGTTGCTTGAAAGCGGATGTTCCGGCGGCTATGTATGAGCGCACGATTGACGACCGCATTCAGGATTTTGCCTATCGTCTACAATCCCAAGGTCTGAGCTTGGATATGTATATGCAGTACACCGGCATGGATACGGAGAAGTTCCGTGACAGCTTCCGCGAACAAGCCGAAAAACAGGTCAAATTGCGCCTGGCTCTGGAAGCGGTGGCGAAAGCCGAAAAGATTGAGGTCACCGAAGAGGATATCGAGGCGGAATATGCCAAGTTTGCCGAGCAATATAACATGGAAGTGGATAAAATCAAAGCGGCTATCCCGGCTTCGGAATTGACGAAAGATTTGTCCGTCAGCAAGGCGATGACCTTCATCACCGAACAAGCGGCTATCACCGAAGAATAATTTCCCGGTTTTTGGATTAGAACGACGTTTCCCTGCCCATACTCATGGGCAGGGAATTTCGACTCTATGCATGTATCAACAAAGGAGGATTTTCACATGAGTTTTGTGCCGTATGTTGTAGAACAAACCAGTCGAGGGGAGCGCAGTTACGATATCTTCTCCCGGTTGCTGAATGACCGAATCATCATGCTGTCGGATGAGGTGAACGATACCACCGCCTCCTTGGTAGTGGCGCAGTTGTTGTATTTGGAAGGGCAAGACCCGGATAAGGATATCCACCTGTATATTAACAGCCCCGGCGGATCGATTTCTGCCGGTATGGCCATTTACGATACCATGCAATATATCAAATGCGACGTATCCACCATTTGCGTGGGTTTGGCGGCGAGCATGGGTAGTTTCTTGCTTGCGGCGGGTACAAAAGGCAAACGTCTGGCTCTGCCGAACAGCGAAATCATGATTCACCAGCCCTTGGGCGGTGCCAAAGGCCAAGCTTCGGATATCAAAATCCAAGCCGACCACATTTTGTATATTCGCAATCGCATGAATGCGATGCTATCCGAGATGACCGGTCAGCCGTTGGAGATTATTGAGCGGGATACGGACCGGGATAATTGGATGACGGCGGATGATGCGGTACGGTATGGCTTGGTAGACCGTGTCGTAGAGAAACGCAACGGATGATTTTTTACCGGAGGTAAAGAGTATTATGCCTACGAATGACGAACACACTTCTGGTGTTTGCTGCTCTTTTTGCGGCAAACCGCAAGAGGAAGTAGAACGGCTTATTGCCGGCCCCGGCGTGTTCATTTGCAATGAATGCATCGAGCTGTGCGAGACTTTGTTGGATGCTGAACGTGCGCCGGTGCGTCGTCAGCCGACCGAAAAGAACGATACACCGCCCACTTTGCCTACACCGAAAGAGATTAAAGCACGTTTGGACGAATACGTTATCGGCCAGGATGCGGCCAAAATCACGCTGTCGGTGGCGGTTTACAATCACTATAAACGCATTTACTACGGTTCTTCCATGGAAGCTGAGGTGGGCAAGAGCAACGTGCTGTTGCTAGGCCCGACCGGTGTGGGTAAAACTGCTTTGGCGCAAACACTTGCCAAGGCTTTGGATGTGCCGTTTGCAATTGCGGATGCCACCACGTTGACCGAGGCCGGCTATGTCGGCGAGGATGTGGAGAACATCTTGCTGCGTTTGATTCAAGCGGCGGATTTTGATGTGGAACGTGCTCAACGCGGCATCATCTACGTGGACGAAATCGACAAGATTTCCCGCCGTAGCGAAAATCCGTCGATTACGCGTGATGTGAGCGGTGAGGGTGTGCAGCAGGCTTTGTTAAAGATTCTGGAAGGCACCGTGGCCAATGTGCCGCCGGGCGGCGGACGCAAACACCCGCAGCAGGAGTTTATCCAGATTGACACCACCAACATTCTGTTCATTCTCGGCGGTGCCTTTGACGGCATCACCAAGACGATTGAAAAACGCGTAGGCTCCGGGTCTATGGGTTTCGCAAATCAAGTGCGTTCCAAACGGGATGCGAACGATATTGCCCTTTTGGAGCAGGTTGTGCCGCAGGATTTGGTGAAATATGGTTTGATTCCCGAATTGGTAGGCCGTATGCCGGTGATTACCACCTTACAATCCTTGGATGCGGAGGCATTGGTGCGTATTCTCACCGAACCGAAAAACGCGATAATGAAGCAGTATGTGCAGTTGTTTGCCTTAGATGGCGTGCAGTTGGAATTCACAGACGACGCGTTGCGGGCGGTGGCGGATATAACTCTTAAACGCGAGACCGGTGCCCGTGGTTTGCGTGCTGTTATGGAAAGCCTGCTCACCAAGTTGATGTTTGACGTGCCGTCCGATGCCACAATTGAAAAGGTGGTGCTGACGGCGGCCTGTGTGACCGAAGGAGCAGAGCCTACCATCGTGTACAATCCGGATAAAAAGGCGCGGAAACTACCGTCGGCGGGCAAAGGAAAAACCGCTGCTCGGCGGAAAGCGGTGAACGGATAACGAGTATCAGCAGCCGGTTTTGTGTCGCTTGCGGCCGGCCGGCTGTTTTGCTTTGTAAGACAAGAGGTGAAAATACATGTCCAAAACAAATTTTGATGGACAGTTGCGTACGTTGCCGTTGCTGGTATTGCGAGGGCTCGTGTGTTTCCCGGAGACGGTAAACCATTTTGATGTTGGCCGTCTCAAATCGGTTGCGGCGTTAAATGCCGCGATGGAAAAGGACCAGCGCATTTTTTTAGTTGCGCAGAAAGATGTGACACAAGAGGATCCCACCCCGGCGGATTTGCACCAAATGGGTGTAGTGGCTCGTGTGCGCCAAATTGTGAAATTGCCGCATGACAATTTTCGCATTATCGTAGAGGGTGAGTGCCGCGCCACAGCGGTCGAGATTTTGCAGACAGAGCCGTATTTTGTGGCCGTTGTACAGGATAAGGAAGACGTGCCTGTTTCCTCCGCGCTGATGGAAGAGGCGCTGGTGCGCGAGTGTCGCGAACAATTTGAACGATACATTGAGCTGGTGCCTAAAATTGCACCGGACGTGGTGCTTGGGGTAGCCGCGGATGAAGATGCCGGGCATTTGGCGGATTTTATTGCGAGCAATCTCTCTATGCCGCCTGAGCAAAAACAGCGTGTTTTGGACACGCAATCTGTGGTTGCCCGCATGGAAACATTGCTGCGCATTTTGAATAAAGAATGCCAAATCCTCGCTCTCGAAAAGAAAATCGAGAAAAAAGTGCAGCAGCAGATGGACGATAATCAAAAGGAATATTATCTGCGGGAACAAATTCGTGCTATCAGCGAAGAACTTGGCGAGGCGGACGATCCGTTGGAGGAATCCGGTGAATACGCGCAGGCGGTGGATGCATTGCAACTGCCGGAGGCTTTGCGTACGGCTTTGCATAAAGAATGCCGCAAACTGGGTAAAATGCCTCCCGGTTCACATGAAGCGACGGTGGTGCGCACTTATCTGGATACCTGTCTGGCTTTGCCGTGGAACACCGTCACCCAGGATAAACTCGATCTGAAACGTGCCCGCCGTATCTTGGATCGAGACCATGACGGCTTGGACAAGGTAAAAGAGCGCATAGTGGAAGCGTTGGCGGTGCGGCAACTGTCGACTGAATTTAAGGGACAGGTGTTGTGTTTGGTGGGCCCGCCCGGTGTGGGTAAAACATCCATTGCCCGCTCGATTGCCGAGGCCATGGGGCGCAAGTATGTGCGTGTATCTTTGGGTGGCGTGCGGGATGAATCCGAAATCCGCGGTCATCGTCGTACATATGTGGGGGCTATGCCGGGCCGCATTATGGCGGCCGTTAAGCAGGCGGGCTCTAAAAATCCGCTCATTTTGTTGGACGAGATTGACAAGATGGGCAACGACTTCCGCGGGGATCCGGCGGCCGCTATGTTGGAGGTGCTGGACGCGGAGCAAAACCACGCTTTCCGTGACCATTACGTTGACCTGCCTTTCGATTTGTCCGAGGTGCTATTTGTCACCACGGCGAACGACGCTTCCACCATTCCGGCTCCGTTGTATGACCGTATGGATGTGATTGCTTTATCGAGTTACACAACCGAGGAAAAGAAGCGGATCGCCAAGCGCCACCTGCTGAAAAAGCAGATGAAAAAACACGGTTTGGATGCAAAGCAGTTGCGGGTGAGCGACCGTGCATTGGAGAAAATTATCGTAGGATATACAGCCGAAGCCGGTGTACGTAATTTGGAGCGTATGCTCGCCACCTTGTGCCGAAAAACGGCCGCCAATGTGGTGGAACAGGGGACAGAGAGCGTGTCGATTACGCCGAGCAATTTGGAAACCTATCTCGGCCCGCAAAAATACAAACCGGACGAAAAAGCGCGCCGTGACGAAGTTGGCGTGGTGAACGGACTGGCTTGGACAGCTGTGGGTGGGGCGACGATGCCAATTGAGGTGACGGTGCTGGATGGTTCTGGTAAGGTGGAATTGACCGGTAACCTCGGCGATGTTATGAAGGAATCGGCACGCACCGCTATCAGTTATGTGCGTTCCCGTGCGGCGGATTAGCATATCCAAGAGGACTTTTACAAGACAAAAGATATCCATATCCACGTTCCGGAAGGGGCGGTGCCTAAGGATGGCCCTTCGGCGGGCGTGACGATGGCGACGGCCATTGTATCGGCCCTCACCGGCATTCCCGCGAAAGGGGATGTTGCCATGACGGGTGAGATTTCCTTGCGTGGTCGGGTGATGCCAATTGGCGGCTTGCGTGAGAAAACAATGGCTGCGTATACGCATCACATGACAACTGTGATTATCCCGGAAGATAATGCTTCGGATTTGGCAGAAGTTGAACAAGTGGTCAAGGACAACACTTGTTTTATCACGGCTCGTCGGTTGGATACCGTTATAGAACATGCTTTGGCTGGCAATCCGGCAGCGGATAGATAAGGGAGGGTGCGCGTTGAAACTGGAAACGGCCGCTTTTGAAATGGCGGCAGGTCTCTCTTCGCAGTTGCCGGGCTGGGATTTGCCGGAGGTGGTGTTTTCCGGCCGCTCGAACGTGGGGAAATCCTCGCTCATCAATCGTTTGGTGAATCGCAAAGCGCTCGCGCGAACGAGTGCTACGCCCGGCAAGACCGCAACCATTAACTTTTATCGCTTAGATACCCTTCGTTTGGTGGATTTACCGGGGTATGGGTATGCCAAGGTTTCCGGTGGGGAAAAGCGCCGGTGGCAAGAACTGATTGAAGGCTATTTTCAGCAGGAGCGGGATATGCGGCTGGTGTTACAGCTGTTGGATATCCGTCACACACCCAGCAAGGATGACTACCAAATGCTGGATTATATGGTGGAAATGGGTCTTCCGTTTGTGGCGGTGCTCACAAAAGCAGATAAACTCAACAAAACCCAGCGTGCGCAACGCCTGGCAGCTTTTGAAGAGGAATTGGCGGACTATGAGGGCGTCACGATAATACCTTTTTCGGCAGTGTCCGGTGAAGGCGTCGAGGAATTGCGCGACATTCTCCGTCAAGTTACAGAAGAATAAACAAACATAACAAAAACCTCTCCCAACAGCGACAAAACGCGTGGGGAGAGGTTTTCTTTTGATGCATTCACGTGTGAAGCGAAAGTGCTTTACATGCTTTCAGGAGCTTCGATTTTCATCATGCAGAGAACGTTACGTAGCACGATACGAGTGGCATCGCACAAAGCGGCGCGCGCCAGCATCAAATCACGGTCTACGCCGGACACATGGCAGCTGTTGTAGAATTTATGGAACAAGCCGGCCAAATCTAGGGCGTAGCGGGTGATGCCGGAGGGATCATAGGCTTTTGCACAGTCGATAACGGTGTTTTCTAACCCGGAGAGGTGACGAATCAGTTCTTTTTCCTCGGGTTTGGTCAAGAGGGCAAGTTGTTCGGCGGTGGCCGGTGTGAGTTCAGCACCCTCTTGGTTTAATTTCCGCAAAATGGAGTGGATGCGGGCGTGGGCGTATTGTACGTAATACACCGGGTTGGAAGAGGATTGTTCGATGGCGAGTTTCAGGTCAAACTCCATTTGCGTGTTGGCCTCGCGTTGGTTGAAGAAGAAACGAGCGGCATCCACCGGCACTTCGTCCAGCAGGTCGCTGAGCTGTATGGCCTTTCCGGAGCGTTTGGACATACGCACAATCTCGCCGTCTCGCACCAAGCGAACGAGCTGCATCAGCACCACGTGCAGACGACTGCCGTCCATGCCAACGGCGTCCATGGCACCTTTCATACGGGCCACGTGGCCGTGGTGGTCGGCACCCCACACGTCAATGAGCGTGTCATATCCGCGTAAGAATTTGTTGCGATGATAGGCGATATCGGCGGCGAAATAGGTGGGGTTGCCGTTGGCACGCACCAACACCTCGTCTTTGATGCCTTCTTCTTCGCCGTTGCGGTTGGTATGCTTTTTGGCCTGATATTTTTCGCCGTATTGTCCGGCTTTGTACCATAAAGCGCCATCTTTTTCATAGGTCAGGCCTTTTTCTGTGAGAATGTCGATGATTTCTTTGAGTTCTCCGTTCTGATGTAGGGTGGACTCGGTAAACCAACGGTCGTATACGATGCGATATTTTTGCATATCGGCCTGCATTTTTTGTATGTTGAGGGGGAGAGCGTAGTCCACAAGCGCGCGACGGCGTGTGTCTGCGTCCGCTTGTACGTAGCTATCTCCGTGCAAGGCGGCGAATCCTTCAGCGTGCTCTTTGATATCATCCCCGTGATAGGCGTCTTCCGGCAGTTCGACGGCTTCGTCTCCCAGAAAATGTTGCAAATAGCGCACTTCCAGAGATAACGCGAACTTTTCGATTTGGTTACCGGCATCGTTGATATAAAACTCCCGCCAAACGTCGTAGCCGGCGGCGTCCAAGACGGATGCCAGGCAATCGCCCAAGGCACCGCCGCGGGCGTTACCCATGTGCATGGGGCCGGTCGGGTTAGCGGAAACGTATTCCACCATGACACGCCCGCCGTTTCCATAGGTGGAACGGCCATAGGCGTCTTTTTGCTCCAATATATCGGTCACGACGTCGCTGTAATACGCGGGGGATAAAAAGACGTTCAGAAAACCGGGACCGGCGACCTCCGCCCGCTCAAAATAGGTGTTATCCAAATTCAGGTGGGACAGGATAGCCTCGGCAATTTGTCTCGGGGCGAGGCGGAAAGCGCGCGCAGAAACCATGGCCACGTTGGCGGCCAAATCGCCGTGCGAGCGGTCGGCAGGCGCCTCCACGACAAAAGCAGGCAATTCCTCGGCGGGCAGTTCTCCGGCGTTCACAGCCGCGGCAACCGCTGCCTCGATAGCCGTGCGTAGTTGAATCTCCGCAAAATTGACAATTTTAGACATAATTATTTTCCTCCTGCACGGTGATATCGATGGTGTGATTTGAATTCACGCTGCCGTTCAGGCTTAGCGTGTAACATATGCGTAAAGAGCCGCCCTGATTGGATAATTGATAATCCAGATCGGTGGTGTAGGTGCCTAGATCCAGAGTGCCATAGGGGGTGGTGTAATTGCAATGGTGACGGCGGTGTTTTTCCAGCACCAACATGCTGGTGTGTGTGCCGATATGTTCCATTTCCACCCGATTGGGGCATATTTGCAGTTGCGTGGCGGTACCTTGCATGCCGGTGGCTTCGCTTTCTTCGTAGCATAGTTTCCAGCCGTCGGCTAACTTTTCCAGCGTGCCGGCGGTGGTTAGTTCCACTTGGTCGCTTTCGCCGTCTACGGTCTGGGTACCTTTTATGTGAATCAGTACGTCCATGGGTGTTCAACCTTTCTGTTTCATGCGCTCGGGTGGGACGGTTTGTACATTTTCCTGCACCGAACGGCCAAGGAAGATTTCAGCCACGCGGCTGAATCCTTCGGCGCGGTCGGACACATAGAAAGAACAACGTCCGGTGTTCTTATCGGCCAATCCATCGCGTTCGCCCAGTTGCTGTGCACACAGCAGGGCGGTTTCTCGACCGGAATCAATCAGATGGACATGGTCGCCGAGTTCTTTTTGTATGATAGGCGCGAGCAGGGGGAAGTGCGTACATCCCAATATCAAAGTATCCACACCTGCTTGTTTGATTTGTGCAAGATAGCGGCGCACTGTAAGCACCGTCACCGGATCTTCTTCGTCTATCCATCCGTTTTCCACCAGGGAAACAAACAGCGGACAGGCGGTTGCGGTGATGTGCAGATTAGGCTGTATGGCCAGCAACGCCTTTTCAAAGGCGGCGGATTGTACGGTGGCGGCGGTGCCAATGATGCCTATGCGTCCGTTTTGCGTGGTGGCAACGGCTTTGGCGGCGGTGGGTTGTACCACGCCGGTGGCGGGCACCGGTAAGCGCGCCAGTTCATCCTGAGCCACCGAACTGACGGTGCCGCAGGCGGCAATGATGTATTTGACGTTTTCGTTGAGCAAAAGGGCACAATCCTCCCGCGTATACCGGCGGATGGTTTCTTTGCTGCGCGTGCCGTATGGGACGCGGCCGGTATCGCCGAAATAAACGATGTCTTCATTGGGCAGCACTTGTTGCAGTTGCCGCAAGGCCGTAAGCCCCCCTAAACCGGAATCAAATACGCCGATAGGGCGATTATCCATGCTGTCACCTCCTGTACGTTTTAGATATACCAATATATGATAGCACATTCTGCTTTGTTGTGCAACGAAAATTTCGCGAAAACTTTGCTGTACAGACGTGAAAAAATGTGATACACTATATTACAAGAGCAAAAAACAGATTAGGAGGCGCCGCATGTACAACCAACCGCCGGTCGGAGGACCCTATAAACCGCCGTATGGGCATTCATATTGGCCTATACCGCCGATTCCGGAGACACCGGTGCAGCGTGAGACAAAGCAACTGCGCAAAGACGGTAATTTTATCGGCACCATGATGCTGGCTATGGAGGCTGGTACACAGTTTGCGTTTACTGCTGTGGCCATCGTTTTGTGCGTGATGGGCGTGCTGGATTTTCGGCAGTTGGGAACGAGCACCCTTGGGTTAAGCAACACCAACTTTTTGCTCCTATACGGCTTGGTTTACATTCTGGCAATGGGCGGTACGGCGGTGTTGGTGGCTTTGTGTTTTCAACGCTTTCGGTTTCCGACGTTATGCAAACGCCCTTTGCATACAGAAACGGCTTTTTTGGGCGTTTTGGGTGCAATGGGTGTGTGTATGCTGGCGAATGTTTTTGCCTCCTATATTGTCACTTTCTTTTCTCGTTTTGGGATTGAGTCCCCAAAAACGCCGGATTTATTGGCGCCCACAATCACCAGTTTTTTATTAAATCTGTTGGTAGTAGCGGTTTTACCGGCTTTATTGGAGGAATTGGTTTTTAGGTATTATGTTTTGCGCACACTGCGCCCTTATGGCGATGGTCTTGCTGTGTTGCTTTCGTCGCTTCTTTTTGGTCTGATGCATGGGAATGTTGCGCAAATACCGTTTGCTTTTCTGGTAGGCATTGCTTTGGGATGGTTGTATGTGGCCACGGATAGGATTTGGTTATCCATTGTGGTGCATTTCGCGAACAATGCCTTGTCTTTGACCCTTGATTATCTGGGGAATCATTTGCAACCATCGGAACAACCGCTCTTTTTTAATTGGGTTGTGTTGGCCATTGGTTTTGTCGGTCTGGTGGCGTTGGTGGCTTTGTATATTCGTCGGGGGGAGTTGTTCCGTCGGCGTCCTTGTGCGTCGCTGTTGCGTCCGGTTTCGCGTTTCTTTACGTTGTTGCGGGCACCGGTTTTGCTCACGGCGGTGCTTGTGTTTTTATTGCTGACAGTGGTAGGTATAGTATCATGAGAGATGACGAATATTACATGAAAGAAGCCTTATCCTTGGCGGCGCAAGCGGCCGCGGAAGGGGAGGTGCCGGTGGGTGCCGTGGTGGTTTATGACGGAGAGATTGTCGGCTGTGGCCGCAACCGCCGTGAGAAAGGAAAAAACGCCTTGGCCCATGCAGAGATAGAGGCGATTGATGCGGCTTGCCGCACGCTGAGCGGTTGGCGATTGAGCGGGTGCACGCTGTATGTGACGCTAGAACCTTGCCCGATGTGTGCTGGCGCTATTATCAATGCCCGTATCGATCGTGTGGTGCAGGGGGCCAGCGATCCCAAAGCTGGCTCCTGCGGTTCGGTTGTGGATTTGTTCTCCCTTCCATACAATCATCGACCATCTCTGACCGCCGGTGTGTTGGAAGAAGAGTGTCGCGCCGCGTTACAAGATTTCTTTCGCGGTCTTCGTGAGGGCGTTCGCGGCGGTTCGCCCGGTGTGAAATGAGCAAAAATGATCAGGGGCTCTGTTTGAGAAAAACAGAGCCCCTTCTTTTTGTGTTTTTTGTTTGGTGGCAGACGCAATATGTGGTATAAGACGAAAAAAGCCGGCTGTCGTTTCAGCGATTATATTCGCCGGACAAATGTCCGTTTGTGATTATTTTCCAAATGGATTCCAACGGGCTGATTTTACAGAAAAAGCGTTGCCCAAGTTTGCTGCTGTCGCATAACAACACCACGCGTTTAGCGTTTTGTATGTAGACACGTTTTAGATTCGCTTCGCTCTCATCGGAGTCGGTGACACCCACTTCGGGGTCTACGCCGCGACAGGAAATAAAGGCGTAATCCGCATTGAACATCTGCACAAACTGAATGGCTTGCGTGCCGGTGAAGGACATCGCGTTGTCCCGCAGGCGGCCGCCGGTGCTGTACACTTCAACGCCGTCGATTTCCGCTAGAATACTGGCGGTTTTAAGTCCGTTTGTAATAACACGCAGGCGTTGAAAACCGGTCAGGCGCCGCGCCAATCGGCAGACGGTGCTGCTGGAATCCATGAATAACGTCTGACCGTCCTTGATCAAGGGGAGAGCTTTTTGCGTGAGAAATTCTTTCGCACCAAAATTCTCTTGTTCTCGCAACGTCATCGGGAAATCTTGGGCGCCTACGTCGATGTGCATGGCACCGCCGTGAGTGCGGCGGATGACGCCACTGTTTTCCAACACTTGCAAATCCCGTCGAATGGTTGCGCCGCTGGAATATAAGAGAGCACACAGCTCTTCAACGGTTACCACTTGTCGATCTTCCAGTATCTTTAATATCTTATTTTGTCGTTCCAAAGGGAGCATAGTACCACCTCGTCGAATTGATCATTTATGATTATATATGATTATAATCAAAAAATCAAGTGCAAATTTATCGAAATTTGTGCCATAGGTAGACGAGAGCAACAATATATAGTATAATGAAGACGCTTAAATGGGTTCGTGAGCGAATTTGCTTGTCGAACAGATGCATTTTTATGAGCAGAGAGGAGAATACGGTTTGAGCAAGCGAGTGTTAGCGTTTGACTTCGGCGCTTCGAGCGGCCGTGCTATTTTGGGAACCTTCGCGGATGGAAAAATCCACATGGAAGAGATTCATCGGTTTTCCAATGATCCGGTCAATATCCGTGGCGTGTTTCATTGGGACGTCTTGCGGTTGTTCCACGAAATCAAGCAAGGCATCACCAAGGCGGTGCATGCCGGCGGATTTGATGCGATCGGCATTGACACCTGGGGTGTGGATTTCGGTCTTATCGACAAAAAAGGTCATTTGATCAATAACCCCGTACATTATCGGGACACGCGGACCATCGGCATGATGGATAAAGTGTTTGAAACCATTCCGAAAGAGGAGTTGTATCACCGCACCGGTATTCAATTCGCGGCGCTCAACACCATCTTCCAGTTGGCTTACTTACAGATGAACGAGCCGGAGGTGTTGGCGCAGGCGGATAAGCTGTTGCTGATGCCGGACTTGTTTGCTTACTTATTGACGGGGGTAGCCCGTGCGGAATATTGCAACGTATCCACTACGCAATGTTTAGACCCGGTCACCGGGGATTGGGCATACGACCTGCTTGACCGTTTACAGATTCCGCGGCGTCTGTTCTCGCCCATGATTGATGCGGGTGAAACCTACGGCCTGTTGTCGGACGAAATTTGTGAGGAGTTGGGCGCGCCGAAAGTGCCGGTTATCGCGGTTTCCACACACGACACTGGTTCTGCGGTTGTGGCTGTGCCGTCGTCCGAAAAGGATTTCATTTTCATCAGTTGCGGCACATGGTCTTTGTTTGGTACCGAATTGGCACAGCCCATCATCAACGATGCCTCCTTCGGCTTCAACCTCACCAACGAGGGTGGTTATGGCCGCACAACCCGTTTCTTGAAAAACATTATGGGCTTGTGGCTGATTCAGGAATCCCGTCGCCAGTGGATCCGTGAGGGCTTTGATGTGTCCTATGCGGATTTGGAGAAGGAAGCGCTCGCGGCCAAACCGTTCCAGTGTTTCATCAATCCGGATGACGATGATTTTGTTTCTCCCGGCAATCTGCCCAAGCGGGTGCAGGAATACTGTCGCCGCACCGGGCAATACGTGCCGCAAAACCGCGGCGAGATTATGCGCTGTATCTACGAAAGTCTGGCTATGAAATATCGCTACACTTTCCGTGCGATACGCGAGGTCACAGGGTTGGAGTATAACACCATCCACATGATCGGCGGCGGCACAAAAGACCGTCTGCTTTGCCAGATGGCGGCGGACGCTTGCAACACCAACGTGATCGCCGGTCCTATCGAAGCAACCGCCACCGGCAACATTGCGGTGCAGTTGATTGCTTTGGGTGAGATTGCAGATTTGGCGGATGCACGGCGCGTTATTGCCGCTTCCGAAGAGCCGAAGTTCTATGAGCCCCAACAAGCGGCTGCGTATGACGAAGCTTACGTCCGCTTTGAAAAGTTGCAGTAAGGGGGGTCAATGATGAAAGTTCTGGTTATTAACGCCGGTAGCTCGTCGCTGAAATATCAACTCTTTGATATGCCGGAAGGCAAGGTGCTTGCCAAGGGCCTGTGCGAGTGTATCGGCATCCCCGGTGGCACGATCACCCATAAACGCCCCGGCAAAGACAATTACAAAACCGAGACGCCGCTGGACAACCACGAAGTAGCTCTCGGTTGGGTGCTGAAACTTCTGGCTGACCCTGAGTTGGGTGTTATCGCGGATATCGCAGAGATTGAAGCGGTTGGTCATCGGATTGCCCACGGCGGCGAAAAGCTGCGGGAATCCTGCTTGATTGACGATGAGGTTATCAAGTATCTTTACTCCATTGTGAAACTGAATCCCTTGCATGGTCCCCCGGCAATTGCCGGCATAGAAGGGTGCCGCAAGTTGATGGCCGATGTGCCGATGGTCGGTGTGTTTGACACCTCGTTCCATTCCACGATGCCGGAACATGCGTACATTTACCCCTTGCCGTACGAGCTGTACGAAGAGAAGAGCATCCGTCGGTATGGTTTCCATGGCACCTCTCACCGTTATGTAGCCAATCGCGTGGCAGAGTTGATGGGCAAACCGATAGAGGAATTGAAAATTATCACCTGCCATTTGGGCAACGGTTCGTCTATCACCGCCGTTAACAAAGGCAAGGTCGTGGACACCTCTATGGGCTTCACGCCGCAAGAGGGCATTTTGATGGGTACGCGGTCCGGGACGATTGATCCCACGATTGTCACCTACTTGGTGAGCGAGGGGATGTCGGCCGCCGACGTGGAGAAGATGCTGAACAAGCAGTCCGGTTTCTTGGGCGTCTCCGGCAAGTCGAGCGACGCGCGTGTGGTATGCGATGCGGCCGCGGATGGCGATAAGCGTTCGCAACTCGCATTGCAAATTCTCTATTACGGTGTGCAAAAATACATAGGTGCTTATGCAGCGGCTATGAATGGCCTGGATGCGTTGGTGTTCACCGCCGGCATCGGCGAGAATGACCGCGACCTGCGACAGGCCGTGTGCCGCGATATGGATTATTTCGGCATTGCCTTGGATGAGCAGTGCAACGCGACCTGCCCGCGTGGGGAGGAAGTGGACTTGTCCGCTGCCGATGCGTCTGTTCGCACTTGGGTGATTCCCACCGATGAAGAGTTTATGATAGCCAAGGATACCGCCCGATTGGCGGATCGCTAATAGTATTGTTTATAATATAAATTTTATATAAAAAGGAGAAGATTAGTATGCAAAAGTCCGCTTATGAAATCAAAAAGGAAATCTGTGAAGTCGGTCACAAACTGTATGACAAAGGTTTCGTTGCCGCCAACGACGGTAACATCTCCGTTAAGGTGAGCGACAATGAGTTTTATTGCACCCCCACCGGTGTTTCCAAGGGCGCTCTCACGCCGGATATGATTATCCGCATTGACGCCAATGGTAACAAATTGGAAGGCAAGTTGAATCCTTCCTCTGAAATCAAGATGCACCTGCGCGTATACCGCGATCGCCCCGATGTGAATGCTGTTGTGCACGCGCATCCGCCGGTTGCTACCGCTTTCACCGTTGCCGGTGTAGAGTTGGATCAGTACATTTTGCCGGAAGCCGTGTTGACCATCGGTAACGTGCCGACTTGCGAATACGGCACGCCTTCCACCATGGAAATTCCGGATTCTTTGGCTCCCTACATTGAGAACCACGACGCTTTCTTGCTGAAAAACCATGGCGCTCTGACGGTTGGTCACAACCTGACAAAGGCCATCTTCACCATGGAAGAGGTGGAATTCAACGCGGTTATCTGCAAACACGCGCGTGAGTTGGGCAACGTCGAGGAGATTCCCTGCGAGCAACTCGAAAAGCTCATGGATTTGCGTAAGAGAATGCAGATTCCTGGCCGTCATCCCGGCTGCAAAAAGTGTAAGAACCTGGGCACCGAAAACTGCCGTTGCAAACACAATGCCGGTGGTAGCCACACCTGCACCTGCGGCAACCATGCTGCCCCTGCGGCGAGCGCGGATCTGGTGGCCGAAATCACCAAACGCGTGATGGCTGAGTTGAACAAATAAGTGTTCATTATATTCCGTAGATAAGGAGGGGTGTTGTCATGAAGACTTATACAATTTATGATGCCCCGAAAGCACCCCGTATCAGCCGGTTGATTGACCGTTTGTTTGCGA
>JAFPCP010000049.1 GCA_017423825.1 Clostridia bacterium
AAGTGCAGAGTGGCGCGAGCCCCCTTTCGGCGCAAAACCGAGGTTCCAAAATCCTGTCATCTCGACCATGTTGAATGTTCATAACGGACTTAACCGTTATGAACATTCTTTTTTATGCACATTAGTGTTTGGAGCAGGTTTTACCTGCTCTTTTTTTATGTCGGTAAGGCTTTGGGTATACGATGCGTTTTCAACAATAGCCTCTCCACAGTTCTAGCAAAACAGTTTGGTATCTTCGCTATTGCAGGCTGTACACACTACCAATAACACACAAGCAAGAGCAATACACAATTTCCGTTTCATTTTAATCACCCGCTATTTACTCATAACTACAGTCAGATACTTCCAATCTGTACGATTCGCCCGCTTTGACGCCCGTTAACGAAATGTTGATTTTTTGGTCTTTGAATTTGTCGCCAACTTTTAAACGGCCAACAAAGAACCATCCCGAATCAATCAAATACCCATCCAAATCATATAATCGCCAATTCATTTCACAAGAGCTTGTACTATTTGCGCCCTTGATGTCGTATGTTTTTTCGCCAGAACAATATAACCAAAGATAGTCTAGTGCGCCGATTTCATAATAAAATTTATCAATTCGCATAGTTTGGCTCACACGATAGTTGTTCAATATAAAGTTGATGGTATTTATCTCTATAGGAGTGTTAGGAAACAAAACAGTTATGCTATCGGCAAGTTGAGTTGTAGTTGTCGCCTTTTTTGTAGTCGCAATAGGCTTTGTGGTCGTTGCCTTTTTCGTTGTAGTAGTCGGGCGTTGTGTAGTGGTCGCCTGCTGCTTCTTAATTGTCGTTTTAGCCTGAGCCCCTGTCAAAGATGTCGTAGTTGTTGTAGAGGCGGTCGTAGTTGTGGTCGTCACAGATGTAGTAGAACTCTCTTCAGTTGACGCATCGGCCTCGTTATTCTTAACAGATGCACCGCAATAGGAACAGAATGAAACATCTTTGGAGATTCCTTTGCCACAGCTCCAACAATATTTATCCGCTTTTTCTTTGCCACAGGCAACTAAAGACAGCAATAGTATTAAAACAAACATAACAGCAAAAAGTTTTCGCATAGTGAACTCTCCTTTCCCCTACCATCATAAGAATTTTACCATAATCAATGTTGAAATTCAATATATTTGACCATAATATGCCAAAGAACAACAAACCAATTATCTAAGGTTGCATCTCCTAAAAAAGTTGCATTCTAAATGCAACCCTAAATCCAAAATGCAACTTTTGCAACCGCTTGCAACCCGTATCAAAAATTGCGTTTGTAGCCAAAAACAAGAGGTAGGCTTTTGCCTACCTCTTGTTTTTCGTAGTGTCTGCGCGATGCCGAACCTCGAAAAGGCGGTAGCCTTTTCCGGGTTTTGCGCAAGCATAGAGTGGCGCAAGTGCAGAGTGGCGCGAGCCCCCTTTCGGCGCAAAACCGAGGTTCAAAAATTCGGTCACGTTTTTACTACTTTTTAAGCATCAACTTTCCTCGGTGGTTCTGTGCAGTCGCAGCGCCACCACCGAGATGTCGTCTGGGTGATCCTCTGAGGCGACTTGAGCGGCGGCTACGATGGTGTCGGCGAGTTGTTGCATGCTGTCCTCTTCTCGATGCGCGCGCAGCAGGTCCTCTATCGAGGCTAATCCGCCGGCCAAGGCGCCGTCGCTCATCAGCAGTAAAATGTCTCCGGCTACCAACCAGTCGTGGCTACATTCAAAGGGCACGTCCGGCAAAATGCCAATGGGCAGAGAAGGGCGTTCCAAGCGGGATACGCGCCCGCCGCTGCGCAACAGAGAGGCGGTGCCCCCGGCTTTGTAACTTTCCAGCCTTCCGGAGCCGGTGTCGATGGTCAGAATGTCCAGTGTCGAGAGGCTTTCCTCGCGGCTTTTGACAAGCAGAGCGGCGTTCACGGTTTGCAGGATGGAGGCGGGGCTGAACCCGGCTTTCCAAAGCCGGGAGGTGATGCCGGCGGTCATGGCGCTGTCCACCGCCGCGCGTCCCCCGCTGCCCATGCCGTCGCTGAGGATGGCCACGGTGCGTCCATCTGCGGTGAACACGTTGACGGCATCACCGCACAGTTTTTCGCCGGTACAAGGTCGTTGTGTGATGCCGATTTCTACGGTATAGCGGGGGCGTTCGCGCAAGGTGATGCGTAAAAAGTCGCCCCACTCTCCGGTGGTCGGCGGCGCGAAATCGCGGTCGCAAACGCGATGGATTTCCCGCAACCAGCGCCCTTGTTTCAGCGACACGCCCACGTCGTCTTGTGTGAGAATATCCACGGTGAGCCGATTGCCTCCCGTACGTGTGCACAGGGCGTCTTGTATCGGCATGCCGAAATCACGGCAAACCGTGAGCACCCGTGCGGATAGTTCTATGTCCACTTGTTGTGGGTCGTTTAAGTAGCCGGCCATGTCTTGTAGCAGATAGCCGGTGCCGCGGAACTGTTCTTGCACGGCGCTTTGGATTTCTTGCAAGCGGTTCCAGGCGCTTTTTTGGGCGATGGAATGATGATAGGCGTGGTTAATATAATCGGTCAACCGTCTGGGGTGGCGGCATTGTTGTTTAGGATACCCGGTGAGTTGTTCCGGTTGGATATTCCCCTGTTCTTTAAGCAGATGGGAGGTTTGCTCTAACCCGGCCAGCAGTTCGGTGCCGTGCTGTTCCCAACACAACGTCCAGAGAGGGCAGGTGCTGCACACAGCGTCGCGGCAGCGATGGTAGATGGTTTGGGTATCCGGCGCGGCGTGTTGGGAAAGCCGCTGCGTGACGACTGTGAGAGCATCGGACACCTCTTCCATGGCGGAGGCGGCCACCTGCAAGCGCATGGTTAACAATCGGCGGATGCCTTCGGCAGCAAAGTGCTCGCTGTGTTGTATAAACAAACGGGACAAGCGACGTTCCGCGCTTTTGGGCAACAGGGCAAACAGCACCGCGGCGCAAAAGAATTCATACATATGTATAAGCATGGTATCGTCCATCTCTGCCAGGGTCACTATCCCGGCGGCGAGCAGGAAGGCCCCCGCCTGTAAGAGACGGCCGAGGCGGGAGAAAAGCCCCGCCAACAGACCGCCGAAGGCCAGTGCTACCGCCGGGGCAGTTTGACCCGGTTGGGAAAGGGCGACAGCCGCCCCGAGGATGACACCCGCCATGCACCCGCCCGGCTCTCGGCCGGAGCGAGCCAGCGCTAGAACCAAAAATCCGGCCGCTACTCGCCCGGGGGCAAACCCTTTCACTTCCAGTGTGGAGGCGGCCATGAGAAGGATAGCCCCCGCAAGAATGAGAGCGGCTTGTTTTGGGGATGAGTGTGCTGGGAGGGTTTCGGTGGTGTGGGATTGTCGGCTCCACGTCATGGCTGTGCTGAAAACCATCGAGCAACCGGCCGCTACGGCGGCTTCGGCTATGATCAACAGCGTCCGGTAGCCGTCCAGGCCACTCTGGCCGAGTATGACAAGACCGGTGGCTATGGTGGAGACGAAAGACACCAGAGGCGGAACGAGGGGATGCTTGTCCAAATCCGGCATCGCGGCCAATACCCAACGGGCACCGCCGACAACGGCAACAGTGGCAATGTATCGCAACGGTAACAGTACCGGGTCGGCTAAGAGATACCCTACCGACAAGGATAACAACATCGGCAGGCGGTTGGTGGCAACGGCGGCCGCGAGGCCGATGCCAAAAGGCGCCATTTCTCCGTATAGGGTAGCGCGCGGTATCAGCAAACCAAGGGCGCACCATAATAGGGCAACCAAAGCGGATGGGGTGGCGGCGCTCGGTTGGGAAACGGTCGAAACCGTTTGCGGTTGTTTCATAGGATTCATCCTTTCCTGCCGCGCGCGGTGGTTTGCGCTGCGGAACTCTTTCTTTCAGTATAGGACAGGCAGTCCTCGAAATGCGTCGCACCCGCCCGCCGAAAAAAAGCACAACATAGCGAAAGCGGCCCGGTTTTGACTGGTACTCTATTTCCGGCTATGTCCCGCGTTTTGCGGTTGACAAAAACCAAGCAATAGGTATATGATAGAAATAAGAAAAATATGTTTTTTATAATGTGAGAAACGAAGGCCATACTACACTATACAGAGAAAAGGAGATAGACAAGATGAAGAAAAAAACGTGGATTATTTTAGCGGTCGTGGCGGTGGTGTTGCTTTTGGTGATATCGCTGGTGAGCAGTTATAACCGCTTTGTGGATTTACAGACAAACACGGAGACAAAGACGGCGGCTATTCAGGTGCAGTTGCAGCGTCGTGCGGATTTGATACCGAATTTCGTGGCAACGGTCAAGGGATATTCGGAATACGAACAATCCACCTTACAGGCCGTTGTGGATGCCCGCGCGGCGGTCAGTGCGGCCAACGGCGCGGCAGAACAAGCGGCGGCAAGTGAGCGCTTGGATGGGGCTATCCGTGTGTGGGTGAATGCGGTCACCGAAGCGTATCCGGATTTGAAAGCCAATCAACAATACATTGCCTTACAGGATGAACTGGCCGGCACCGAAAATCGGGTAGCCCAGGCGCGCAACGATTATAACGAGGCGGCCCAGGCATACAACAAGGCCATTCGTCGGTTCCCAGCGAATCTTTTGGCGGGATTGTTTGGGTTTGAGAGAGTGGCGACTTTTGAGGCGGAACCCGGCACCGAACAAGTGCCCACCGTATCCTTTTGAGAAGGCGCCGGCATAGTTGGTGGGGGATTCTGACGGTGCTGTGTGCGGTTGCTTTGTTGGCCGGCTGTGCCGGGGCAAAACAGCCGCCCTACCCATCCCCGACCACGGAATTTTACGTGAATGATTTTGCCGATGTGTTATCCGAGCAGGACGCACAACGCGTACAACAAGCGGGCGTGCGCTTGCAACAGGCTACGCAGGCCCAGGTGGTGCTGGTGACGGTGGACTCTCTGGATGGCCGTACGCTCGAAGACTATGCCATTGGTTTAGCGCGGGAGTGGGGCATCGGGGACGAAACGTTGGACAACGGCGTATTGTTGCTGTTCACCACCGATGGTCCACACACACGCTTAGAGGTGGGCTATGGATTGGAAGGCGCTTTGCCGGATTCCAAGGCGGGGCGGATTCTTGACCAACGCTTGGTGCCGTGGTACACCCAGCAAGAGGCGTGGTCCACCCGCTTGACCGACACCTATATGGCTCTGGTCAATGAGGTGTATGCGGAATATGGATTGGCGGCGCAAGAATCGGTGCGAGACACCGAGGATTTGACGGAAGAATGGACAAAAAGCGATTGGCTGTTGGTGCTGCCGTTTTTGGTGGTGTTGGCGCTGGCTTTGTTGTCTACACGTCGCCGATTTGGCGGCGGCTTCTTCGGTGGTCCGTTCATAGGCGGCCCACCGAGCGGTGGATTTGGCGGGTTCGGCGGCCATTCCGGTGGTTTTCGCGGCGGCGGATTTTCCGGAGGTGGCGGTGGCTTCGGCGGTGGTGGTGCCTCTCGCTGAGCCTGTGATGCAGAATAGGGAAAAGCCCATGAGCCGGGTGATTCGGCTCATGGGCTTTTATTATAGGTCGTCTGCGTCCTGCACCGGTGTGGAGCCGTCCACCGGCACGCCGGTGTAACTGCCTTGCGGGTCGGTCACGATGACCGGCGCCGGGCCGGCTGTGTCGTCTGTCGCACCGGGCTTGTCCGGGCCGAACAAAACCGGCTCCATGGGAGGGTCCTTCGGCGGCTCCGGTATCAGATGCGGCCAGCGACGTTCGTTTTGCTTTTTATCGTTCATGGCGTTCACCCCTTTCTGCGGTTAGTATGCCACGGCGTGGCGGGGTATATGCTTGGGATTGTTGCGTAGGGTTTCCTCTTGCATTTGGATGGAAAATATGGTTTAATATCTGTATGATTTCCTTGGCGGTCGTCGTATGTCTGTTCGTGCACGACACGACTTGTCAAAAGAGAGGATATGTGTATGAATACAAAAGAAACCAAGAGTCTGAAACAAAAGAAGCAACAACAGCAACAGAAGAAAAACCGACAGACAATTATTGGTGCGGTAGCGTTGTTGTTGGTGGTTGCTTTGCTATTCGGCGGCGTGCTGGTGGTACGGCATACCGGCGTGCTGTTGCGTCGCACGGTCGCCGCGACCACGACCAACCGCACCCTGGATAAGGCGATGCTCACCTATTATTTCAACACCTATTTGACGGAATATGTGAATGATAGGTTGAGTTATATCGAGGACGGCAGTTTGAATCTGAATTTAAGAAAGCCGTTGACCGAGCAGACCTATGATGGAAAGAATACGTGGTATTCGTATTTTGCCAACAAGGCGTCTGAGAGCGTCCGACGGGACTTGTTGTTGGCAGAAGCTGCCACGGCGGACGGTGTGACGCTGACTGAGCAGGAAAAACAGGCGGCGGCCGCCGAAGTTGCGGAGAAAAAGCCTTCCGCTTACGGCACCGGTTTGAAACAGGGGGACATCTTGGCTTGTGTTGAGTTGCAGATGTTGGCGGAGAAATACCTGGCTGCGAAAAGCTCGGATTTGTACGGAAACGAAGCCGATTGGGAAGCGGCCTATAAGGCCGAGCCGCTTTCGTATGCGACGGTGGATTACAAATATATAGAGATACCGATTCAGTTGGATGGCGAGAAACAGGAGAAGCGGTATGAAGAACTGCTTGCGCAAACCATGGAAAGCGGCAACCCGGAAGGTTTTGACAAAGGCGTGCGCAAGATGTTCAAGGAATTTACAGCGTATGCGGATATGGAAATTGATGACGTGATACAAGAGGGCGTCATACAGGGCAAATACTATACAGAAAACAGCGATCTGGACACCTGGTTGTTTGATAAAAAAACCAAATTGTATGACACCTATCTGCAAGAAACCGACCAGAAGACACAAATGTATATGATCACGCGGACCATGAGCCCGGAAATGCGTATGACGAGAAACTATTCCAATATTTTGATTTCGGGCACGGATAAAGACGTGCGTGTTTTGCAGGCGGAGAATTTGTTGAAGGAATGGCAGGCGGGGGAAGCCACCCTGTCGTCCTTCGGCGCGTTAGCGCGGGAGCATTCGAAGGATGCACATTCGGCAGAAAACAACGGCCAATATATCAACGTCATCCAGCAACGCGCCGACAGCGAAACGGTTGCGTGGTTGTTTGCCGCCGAGCGAAAGGCGGGGGATGTAACGGTCATCGACACGTCCCGTGGCGCACAGGTGTTGTATTATGAAGGTGTCGGCGTGCCGTATTGGCAGGTGCTTGCGCGGCAGAACACCTACAACAAACGCTATGAGGCCTTGCTCAACGAATTGGAGAAAACCTATGCATACACGCTAGAGGATGCGGTGCTACAATCCGTTCAGGGCAAAGCGATGGTTGGCTAATGGAAACCGGCCCCGGCAAAAAGCCGGTGGCCGGTTTTTTGCGGGTACACAGAAAATTCACATTCCTGTCGGGGAATGTTTACATTCTCCGGATCCCAAAGGGGTATACTGGCAATAGAACGGAGGGAACGATCATGCTTTGGAGATGGCGGGATGCCTGCATACGATTTATGGCCGGTCGATATGGCGGTGACCGGTTGAACACCGCCCTGATTGGCGTGTATTTTATTTTTTGGCTGGTTTCTTTGTTTGTGCGTGACGTCTTGTGGGGGCTGGCGATACGGTTGCTAGGCGTGGCCATTTTAGCGGTGGTGTTTTATCGAATGCTGTCCCGCAACATAGCCAAACGGCAGGCGGAGAACAGCTGGTTTTTGGGCGTTTGGTATGGCATGAAAGATTGGTTTCGGCGGCAAAAGATTCGCGTGCGAGACGCGAAGCGCTGGCGCTATCGGCGGTGCCCTTATTGCAAAGCGAATCTGCGGTTGCCCATCCGTCGCGGGCGTCGAACGGTGACGTGTGCACGTTGCCACAGCCCGTTTAAGGCGTTTTTTCTGTGAGAATATGTTTTGAAGGCACGGCGTCTGTCTCGGGCGCTGTGCTTTTTTGTGGAAATGTAGATAGTTTATGGCGGGACTGGCAAATCCGTTTCTATCGTTGCATAGGGTGACGATAGGAGGGATGCACTATGTGGGGAATGTTTTTGCAGGTTTTTTCACAGATGGTGTTTTTTGTGCTGCACGTGGTGAACACCGGTTCTTTTCCGAAACCGCTGAGCGCGGCGCAGGAAAAGGAGGCGCTCGCGGCGATGCGCGCCGGGGATAAAGGGGCGCGGCAGCGGCTGATTGAGCACAATTTGCGACTGGTTGCGCATATCATCAAAAAATATTATGCCGGAGCCAAAGAGCAGGAGGATTTGATTTCGATTGGCAGCATCGGCCTAATTAAGGCGGTGGACACCTTTGACGAGACCAAGGGGCCGCGTTTGGCGACCTACGCATCGCGTTGTATTGAGAATGAGATTCTTATGCATTTTCGTGCCACCAAAAAGACTGCGCAAGACATATCCCTGTCGGAGCCTATTGATACCGACAGCGAAGGCCGTCCGCTAACGCTGATAGACGTGCTGGCGGTGGATGACACGATTGCGGACGACCTGGACCGCAAGGTGAACGGAGAAAAACTCGGCCGCTATTTGCGGGAGAGTTTGGACCCGCGCGAGAGGGAAATCATCCGTTTACGGTATGCGTTGGGTGAGCGGTCGCTTTCCCAATGGCAGGTGGCAAAGCGGTTGGGCATATCGCGTAGTTACGTCAGCCGTCTGGAAAGCCGCGCATTGCTGAAATTGCGTCGGCGGTATGAGCGGGGGGATACACGTCCGTATTGACAGATGCGGTGGAGAAAAGATATACTGGAAAAAGATTATGACAAAAGAGGAAAGTGGCATGGAAAAGAAGAAAAAAGCAAACGGGTGGTTGCTGGTGGTCATTGGCGTGACGACGCTGCTCATTTGGGGGCAGTCGTTATTGCCGGCGACCTCCTCGCCGGTGCAAAGCGACACAGTACGCGGGTGGTTGTCCGGGCTGTTAGGACAGGGGCCGGTGGCGCTATTTTTGCTCACGCACACTCGCAAGGTGGCCCATTTCACAGAGTTTGCCGTGCTGGGTTGCGAATGGTCGCTTTATCGGCACCGCCTTTGCGAGAAACGCGGTTGCTGGATGTGGCTGAGCGGGTTGCCGGTGGCGCTGGCAGATGAGTGTTTGCAGTTTGCCAGCCCGGGGCGCGCCCCGCAGATACGGGACGTAGGCTTGGATTATGCAGGGTATTTGTGCGGCTTTCTGGTTGTGTGGGCTGTGGTGCGTATCGTCGCTGAAAAACGAAAAAATAAAACATGAAAAAAACTCTTGCATTTTCAAAAAGGCTGTGATACAATAGGCAAAGCACAAATCACACGCCGGTGTGATGGAATTGGCAGACGTAGTGGACTCAAAATCCACCGGTAGCGATACCGTGCCGGTTCGAGTCCGGCCACCGGCACCAAA
>JAFPCP010000050.1 GCA_017423825.1 Clostridia bacterium
AAATACACTATCTTGTCTTTTGTATAATACCATTTCTGCCTAAATTTGTCTATATTTTTTCTGTTAAAATACAAAATAATGTAATAAAATGACCCCCTCTATTGAAAAAGAAAAGAAAAAAGAGTATAATCAAGGGTGATGAAAAAACTCTCTGGTAATCAAAAAGGAGCATCCGGGTATGAACAACACGCATCTTCTGTCTAAAAACAACCTAACCATGCTGACAGATTTCTACGAAATCACCATGGCGAACGGCTTTTTTTGCACCGACAACGGTGATCGCACGGTGTATTTTGATTTGTTTTTTCGCACCATACCGGATAAAGGTGGGCTGGCTATTATGGCCGGCGTGGAGCAAGTAATCAATTATATAAAAAATCTGCGTTTCACCGATGAAGATATTGCCTATCTGCGGGAGAAAAAATTGTTTGATGAGCAATTCCTTTCCTATTTGCGGAATTTCCGTTTTTCCTGCGACATTTGGGCCGTACCGGAAGGAACGCCCGTGTTCCCCTATGAACCTTTGGTCACCGTGCGTGGCCCGGCTATTCAGGCGCAGTTTATCGAAACTATGTTACTGGTGTTGATTAACCACCAATCCCTCATTGCCACAAAATCCAGCCGCATTGTGCGGGCGGCACAAGGGCGCCCGGTTATGGAGTTCGGCTCACGCCGTGCACAAGGTTGCGACGGTGCTATTTACGGCGCTCGCGCCTCCTACATTGCCGGCTGTTCCGGCACGGCCTGTACCATTGCCGACCGCGAGTTTGGCATACCGGCTCTCGGCACCATGGCACATAGCTGGGTGCAGTTGTTTGACTCAGAATATGAAGCTTTTAAGGCGTATGCCGAGATTTATCCGCAATCTTGTGTGTTGTTGGTGGATACGTTTAACGTGCTCAAATCCGGCGTGCCGAACGCGATTCGCGTCTTTAACGAGGTGCTTGTGCCAAACGGTTATCGCCCAAAAGGAATCCGTATCGATTCCGGCGATATCACCTATTTGAGCAAGAAAGCCCGCAAAATGCTGGACGAAGCCGGATTCCCGGACTGCGCCATTACCGCTTCGAACTCGCTGGATGAATACACCATCCAAGACATGATACGCCAAGGTGCATGCGTGGATAGTTTCGGCGTTGGCGAAAGACTGATCACCGCGTCCAGCGCACCGGTGTTCGGTGGTGTCTATAAACTGGCCGCCGTTGAAAAAAAAGGAGAAATCATCTCCCGCATCAAGGTCAGCGAAAACGTAGCCAAAATCACCAACCCCGGATTCAAAAAATTGTGGCGACTATTTGACAGAGAAAACAACAAAGCCATTGCGGACGTCATCACCATGCATGATGAAATCATCGACGACACACAACCGTATGAGATATTTGACCCACAACATACATGGAAACGCAAAATCGTGACAAATTTCCGCGCTGTACCGCTGCAAATACCGATTTTCAAGCAAGGGGTGTGCGTATACGAATCCCCCAGTGTGACAGAAATTCGCGCCTATTGTAAAGAGCAAATGGACACTATGTGGGACGAAGTTTTGCGTTTTGAAAATCCGCATGCCTATTACGTTGACCTGTCCCAAAAACTATGGGATGAAAAACAACGGTTGTTACAACAGCACGGCCACAGTCTTTAATGCCTTTTTGGAGAAAGGAGGTGCCGAACATGACGATACAACTCCCCCATCCTGTGCAAACAGCTCTTGACGCCCTCAACAAGCAGGGATACGAAGCCTATGTCGTGGGCGGGTGTGTGCGAGATTTTTTACTCGGCAAACAGCCAACGGATTGGGACATCACTACCAATGCACAACCGGAGAACGTTTTAGAGATCTTTTCCGGCTATAAAACGGTTCCCACCGGCATACAACACGGAACCGTTACCATCATAATAGACGATATGCCTCTGGAAATCACGACCTATCGGTTGGACGGTGCCTATTTGGACGGTCGTCGCCCGGAAACGGTCACCTTCACCTCTTCGCTGCAAGAGGACTTGCGCAGAAGGGATTTCACCATCAATGCGATTGCCTATCATCCCACCACCGGACTTGTCGATGCGTTCTCTGGCATGGCTGATTTAGACGCCGGGCGTATTTGTTGCGTGGGCGACCCGGAGATTCGCTTCACAGAAGACGCGTTGCGCATTTTGCGCGCTTTGCGGTTTTCCTCTGTGCTGGGATTTTCTATTGATAAAATAACGGCGCAAACCATTCATCGGCTTGCCCCGTTGCTGCGTCGCATATCCCCGGAACGAATCGCGATGGCACTCAAAAACCTGCTAGGTGGAAAAAACGTGCAACAAGTGTTGTTGGAATTTGCCGATGTGTTGTGTGTGGTTTTGCCGGAATTGCAACCCATGATCGGTTTGCGACAAGACAATCCCTACCACCATTTAACCGTGTACGAGCAC
>JAFPCP010000051.1 GCA_017423825.1 Clostridia bacterium
ACCTTTGTCGTGCCGACGGCGGTGGAGACTGCCGGTTATTCCAAAATCACCAAAGCCACCATGGATACCACCAAGTTGGAAGCCTTGGGTTGGCGGGCGGTGTATGCCACGCAAGAGGGCGTCGGCCGCACGGTTGCCTACATGAAAGAATTAAAGGGACGGTAACAGCTATGGAAAAGATGAAAGTCCTCGTGACCGCCGAGGTGGTGCGAGATACGTTGGAATCGGCTTTGTCTGACCGGTTCACCTTTGTATATGACGGGTATTATTTGGACCATGTGGTTATGCCGCATGCGGAATTGGTGGAAAAAATCCGGGACGTAGACGTGCTTGTTTGCGAATACGATACGGTGAGCGCGGACGTGTTTGAAGCGGCCGAGCGGCTGAAACTGATTGTGTGCTGTCGCGGCGGCGTCAAAACGGTGGTGGACTTGGACAAGGCCATGGAAAAGGGCGTTATCGTGTGTAACAACGGCGGGCGCAACGCGAATGCGGTAACGGATATGGCGATGGGATATATGCTGGATTTGACCCGCAACATCACCCGCGCCAACAACCTCATTCACGACCGGGTGATTACCACCGACGTGAGCACCAAGCCGGCGGAATACCAGGATACGGTGTGGGGATTGGACGCGCAAAGTCCGTTTATTCAGTATCGTGGCCGCAGCATCAATCATATGACGCTGGGCATTGTGGGGTTTGGCTTTGCCGGCCGTTTGATGGCAAAAAAAGCGCACGCTTTTGATATGCGCACGATTGTGTATGACCCCTATTGCGAATTCCGGGATAAACCGGATTATATAGAGGTCGTGTCTTTGAAAGAGCTGCTGGAACAATCCGACGTGCTGTCGGTGCATTGCACACTTACCCCGCAGACAAAGGATATGTTTAATCGGCGTATGTTTAACCGCATGAAACCGGGTGCGTATTTCATCAACACTTCGCGTGGCGAACTGGTGGTGGAAGAGGATTTGATTGCCGCCCTGCAAAGCGGTCAATTGGCCGGCGCCGCGATTGACGTGACGCGTAAAGAGCCGATTTCTTCGGACAGCCCGTTGTTGGATGCGCCGAATTTGATTATCACGCCGCACATTGCCGGTTCGGCTTTTGATGTACAGTATTGCGGCACCAACATGGTGATAGCCAGTTTGACAGACTATATAAACGGCAAAAAACCCGCTAACACCGTGGTGTATATTTAAGATAGGAGAGGCGCATATGAAAACAGCCATAGGCATCGTATTGGCCGGGGGCATTGGCTCGCGTTTTGGCGGGGACAAGCCCAAGCAATATTACCAAATCAACGGAAAAGAAATGATATGGTATTCCATTGAGGCTTTCCGCAACGCGCGCAGCGTGCAGGATTTCATCGTCGTGGTGGATGAAGAGGAGTATAAAAAGGGGCGCATCCGCGACACGTACGGCGTGAAGACCGTTTTGGGCGGGCGCACCCGTAACCATTCCTTCAAAAACGCCTTGGATTATATTCGGGAACACTACCCGGATTGTGCCTATGTGATTGAAAACAACGCCGCTTGTCCGTTGACGACGGCGGATATCATTGACCGCTATATTGCTCTGCTGGATGAGTATGATTTCGTGCACACCACCTTCAAAATCACCGATGC
>JAFPCP010000052.1 GCA_017423825.1 Clostridia bacterium
CCCGTCTCCTTGACGGTGTACAGCAGATGCCAGAAGTGGCCGTCTTTCTCCTCGTATTCCACCTCGGCATCCGAGATAGAGGTGTTACAAGTGGGGCACCAGTTGACCATCCGGTTGCCGCGGTAGATAAGCCCCTGTTCATACAGGCGCACAAACACTTCTTTTACGGCGGCGGAGCAGCCCTCGTCCATGGTGAAGCGTTCCCGCTCCCAGTCACAGCTGGAACCGATGGTTTTGAGCTGGCTGACGATGCGGTTGCCGTAGGTTTCTTTCCAATCCCAAGCGCGTTTGAGGAACCCTTCTCGGCCGAGCATATCCTTGGTCAGCCCTTCCTTGCGCATCGCCTCCACCACCTTGGCTTCGGTTGCAATGGAGGCGTGGTCGGTGCCGGGCATCCACAGGGTTTCGTATCCCTGCATGCGGCGCCAACGCACCAAAATATCCTGCAATGTATTATCCAAAGCATGGCCCATATGCAGTTGTCCGGTGATGTTCGGGGGCGGCATCATGACCGTGTAGGGTTTTTTCTCTTTTCCGTCAGCATCTTTGGCGTGAGCGGTTGCGTGGAAATAGCCGCCATCCAACCAAAAACGGTAGATGCGGTTTTCCACCTCCTGCGGCTCATACACCTTTGCCAACTCTTTATGTTGTGCCATGTTGTTTCTTCCTTTCTGTATCAGCAAAATCCGGTTAGACCCCGCTTGCGGGGATGCGTTTGCGGCGGCTTAGTCTTCCCGCCGCAACACCCGCACGACCTCCCCCACATACACACGGTGGTAGTCCGCGTCGGGGTAGTGTTGCGCTAGGGAGGTGTCTATAAAACGAGCGGGGTCGATGTCTTGTGTGTATAGCTTGCGGCACACAAGCACCAGACGCGCCTCGTCAAAATACGGTGCTTCTCGGTCGGTGCAAGGGGTGAGTCCGGCATCCGCGATTTTATCCGTGTCGCGGCCGGATACGCGTCCGCACAGTTCCAAAGCCGACCGATAGGACGGCTCGAAGAAAGACAGAGAATAAAAATCTCGGTCTTCCATAAATCCATAGGTGTGGCGCGTGGGTCGCACGAAGCAATAACTCACCGGTTTGTTCCATAAAACGCCGAGTCCGCCCCAGCTGGCGGTCATGGTGTTCATGGAATCCGTTTCGCCGGCGGTTATGAGCATCCAGTCTTTTCCAATGAGTGTGAACGGGTTATCCTGTATGGCGAAAGGGTTAATTTCTGTAAACATAGCCATGAGTCCTCCTTAGCTGATGGAACTGCCGGGTGTCATGCCGTCCACAAACAGCACTTTGACATCCTCTTCGCCGTCTTCTGTGTGGTCGGTGGCGGCCAAAATCATGCCTTGGCTCTCCACGCCGCACAGGGTGGCGGGTTTGAGGTTGGCGACCAATACCACCGAGCGTCCTACAAGCACGTCCGGGGTGTACCATTTGGCAATGCCGGAGCAAACGGTGCGGGGGGTGTCGGTGCCGTCGTCGAGAGTGAGTTTTAATAATTTTTTAGCCTTTTTGATAGGCTCGCACGCGGTGATTTTCGCCACGCGCAGGTCAATTTTCGCGACCGTGTCGATGCCGATTTCCGGCAGGAAGGTGATGCCGGGCATCTCTTCTTGCGTTTCGGCAGCGGCCTGTGCCGCTTGCTTTTCTGCGGCAATTTCGGCGAGAAATTTCTCCGCGTCAATGCGGGCGAAGAGGGGAGACGGAGTCCCCACCGTATAGGCGGGCACCGCGCCATAGGCGGCGCTGTCCATAGCGGTATAGGCGCTGTCTACCTGCAACTGTGCCTGTATAGCGGCGCCGGTAGAGGGCATGAAGGGCGTCAGCAAGATGCCCAGCACGCGGATGCAATCCAACAGATTATACAACACCGCTTCCAGCCGTTCGCGGTCTGCTTCGTTCTTGGCCAGCGCCCACGGGGTGGTTTCGTCGATGTATTTGTTGCAACGTTTGGCGAGGTTCATCACAACCTCCGCCGCGTCGGCGTTGTGCCAGGTGTCCATGAGCTGCGTGTATTTGGCGACGGTCGCATTGCAGAAATCCGCCAATTCGGTGTCCAACGCATCGGTGAGAGCTGGGCGCCGTACGGTGCCGCCAAAATATTTGTTGGTCATGGCGATGCTGCGATTGACCAGGTTGCCGAGTGTGTTGGCAAGGTCCGCGTTGTAGCGGTTGATGACCGTCTCATAGGTGATGGTTCCGTCCTGCGCGAACGGGATTTCGGTCAGCAAATAATACCGAATGGCATCCACACCGAAGCGTTTCGCCAGGTCGTCGGCATACAGCACGTTGCCTTTGGATTTGCTCATTTTATCTTCGCCAAACAGCAACCAGGGGTGGCCAAGCACCTGCTTGGGCAACGGCTCGCCGAGCGCCATGAGAATAATCGGCCAATAAATGGTGTGGAAACGCACGATGTCTTTGCCGATGACGTGCAGGTCAGCGGGCCAGAATTTGTTGTACAATTCCGTTGAACCGTCGGGGGAATAGCCACAGCCGGTGATGTAGTTGGTCAGGGCGTCCAGCCACACGTACACCACGTGTTTATCGTCAAAATCCACCGGCACGCCCCAGGTGAAGGAGGAGCGGGACACGCACAGGTCGTTAAGACCGGGTTTGAGGAAATTGTTAATCATCTCGTTGCGGCGGGATTCCGGCGCAAAGAAGTCGGGATTTTCCTCGTAATAGCGCAGCAGTTTGTCTTGGTATTTGCTCAAACGCAGGAAATAGGCTTCTTCCTTTGCGTCGGTGCAGTCGCGTCCGCAATCGGGGCATTTGCCGTCCACTAGCTGGCTGGGGGTAAAAAAGGATTCGCACGGCACGCAGTATTTGCCTTCGTAACTGCCCTTGTAAATGTCGCCCTGCTCATACAAGCGGCGGAAGATTTTTTGCACCGCTTTGACGTGGTCGTCGTCGGTGGTGCGGATAAAGCGGTCGTAGGTCACGTCCATGCAATCCCACACCTCTTTAATGCAAGCAGCGGCGCGGTCGACGTAGGCTTGCGGGGTGATACCCTCCTTGACCGCGTGTTGTTCGATTTTTAACCCGTGCTCGTCCGAGCCAGTGAGAAAATATACGTCAAACCCCATCATGCGCTTGTAACGAGCAATCATATCCGCCAACACAATATCGTATGTGTTGCCGATATGCGGTTTGCTGCTCGCGTAAGCGATGGCGGTGGTAAGATAGAATGTCGGTTTTTCCATGAAAGGGACCCTCCTTTTTGCTTTACAACTGCTTATTTTACCATATATAGAAAAAAATACAATATTTTTCCCGGATTTTTCTTGTTAAACAGATAAAAAATCAAGAGATGGATAAAAAACTTGATTATTCTCTCGAAAGGTGCTATACTTACGGTGCTTATGGTTAGCCTATACGTAGAGGCTATGGCTTGCCACAAGATAAAAAAGGGGGGGACTGGATATGCCGCAGCGACTGCGCGTTTGTTTGGCGTTGTGCGGTTGTTTGGCTTTGTTGTCCGGTTGTGCCGGACAACCCACGGTATCCGATTCCCCGACGGAATCCCTTTCCTCGACGATACCGGGGCAAGGTCCGTCCAGCTTCGCTTTGCCATACAGCCACGATGACACGTTGAATCCTTTTGCCGCTTCGACCGAGGTGAATTTGCGTCTGGCCACCCTGCTGTACGACAGTTTGATGACGGTGGACGCCGCATTTGTACCTCGGCAGGCATTGGCCTCTTCGGTCAAGCGCGTGGATGCCACCCACCTTGCCGCGGTGTTGCGGGAGGGGGCGGTTTTTTCCGACGGTTCAGCTGTGACGTTGCAGGACGTCACGCGCTCGTTCGAATTCGCCAAGGCATCCGCAAATTATAAGACGCTGTTGTCAAACGTGACAGCGGCTAAGGCAGACAAACAAACCAGGCGGGTGATTTTCACGTTAGCGGGTGCCGACCCGCACGCGGAGGCTTGCCTGTCTTTCCCGATTATCAAGTGTTCCACCGTCACCAAGGAGGCGGGAAAAGCGCCGGTGGGTGGTGGCGTTTATCGGTTGCAGAACACCGATGTCGGGGATACGCTTGTGGCCAATCAACGGTATCGCGAGCGCCCGCAGTATACCACCATCGGGTTGCGGCATCTGCCCAACTCCGATGCCATGTATTATGGCTTATCTGCGGGGGATATCACCTATTATTTTAACGATTTGAACAGCGGGGAAATCCCGCGTGTTTCCGGTGCAAACCTAGCAGTGGATATGAATGCGTTGCTCTTTGTGGGCATCCACAGTCAGCACGCCGCTTTATCCCAACCGGCGGTGCGGCAGGCGTTGTCGCTATTGCCCGACCGCCCGGCTTTGGCTACGGGTGCGTATTCCGGCTGGGCGCAGGGTTCATCCTTGCCGTTTCACCCCGCATGGAAATCGGTGGCAGACCTCGCATTACCCGTGGCTGCCCGGGATTTAGACGGAGCGCTTGCACGGCTGACGGCTGCCGGATATGGCAACGCCGCCGACGGCAAACCATTGAATTTGCAACTCGTGTATTGCACGGACAACCGCGTGCGCGCAAGGGTGGTCACCTTGCTGTGCACCCAGATGGAAAGTGCCGGCATACAAATCACCCCGGTGCCGCTTTCTTACGCGGACTATATGGCTCGCTTAAAAGCCGGAAAATACGACTTGTATTTAGGAGAAATCCGCCTGACCGCCGACATGAGCTTGCGGCCGTTGCTGGCGGGTGGCGCCGCCTCTTATGGGATACAACGCTCGGGCGCGTCCGCCGTTGCTTATGCGCGGTATCTCAATGGAGAAATAGATCTAAAAGCGTTTTTGGATGCTTTTTCCGAGGATGTGCCGTACATTCCGCTGTGTTGGTTGTCGGGGTTTGCGGCGTATGACCGGCGGCTGACAAGTGTGACACCTACGGGATACGATGCCTATTATGGCATCGCGGCCTGGAAATAAACAGAAAAAAGTCTGTCAAGCAAGACAGTTAGCATACGGATAGTATTAAGAAAGGTGTGTTGTATATGATTCGCATTGAAAACCGCTACGGCACCATCGAAATTTCACAGGAGTATTTCCGCTATCTGGTGGGCAATGCTGTGTCCGCCTGTTATGGCGTTGCGGGCATGGTGCGCAACGGTCCCCGTCAGGGCTTGCGTTCGGTGTTGTCCCGGCGCACCTATGCGGACGACGGCGTGCGTGTCCGGGGAGAGGGAGCTCGCCTGGTCGTGGATATCCACATTGAAGTGATTTACGGCATGAACATTGCCGCTATATCTAAAAGCATTGTCAATAAAGTGCGTTATACCGTAGAAGAGGCCACCGGCCTGACTGTTAAAAAGGTGAATGTGTTTGTTGACGGGATGAAACCGGAAACCTAATTTCCTGTCAAAAACAGGTACCATGGTCGGCGTTGTCTCGACCGCGTGAAAAGGAGTGCTTACCATTGATACAAGGAGCCATGTTGCGTGACGCTATGATATCGGCGTCGAACGCCCTATCTAACGTCAAGCAAGAAGTGGATGCTCTTAACGTCTTCCCTGTGCCGGACGGCGATACGGGCACGAATATGTCTATGACCATTGCCAATGCCGCAAGAGAATTGAGCCGTTTGGGCGACACCACCGTGACCGAGGTGGCGGACGTCGCATCCTCGGCTTTGTTGCGGGGCGCGCGGGGTAACTCGGGTGTTATTCTTTCGCTGTTGTTCCGCGGTTTTTCCAAGGGCTTGAAAGGAAAAACAGAGGCGGATGGTGCGGATTTAGCCGAGGCGTTGACTCTCGGCGTGGAAGCGGCGTATAAAGCCGTTATGAAACCCACCGAAGGAACCATCCTGACGGTTGCCAGAGAAGCGGCCGCTGTCGGTAAATCTTTGGCGGAAAGCGATGCTGACCCGATTGCGGTGTGGAGTGCCATTTGCGAAGAAGCAGAGGCTTCTTTGGCGCGCACGCCGGATTTGCTGCCCCAGCTCAAAAAAGCGGGCGTGGTGGACGCCGGTGGTAAGGGTCTGTGCGTTGTCATGGAGGCCATGTTGGACGTGTTCAAAGGCGGCGCGATTGTGGAGGGCGGCGCCCCGATGCCGGCTCCGGCTGTCAAGCAGACGAAAAGCACCGTCGGCAGTTATGACCAGGACATTGAATTTGCCTATTGTACCGAGTTTATTGTCGGGCGGGATCCTTCGTGTAAGCGTGACCCGCTGAAATTGCGCGCGTATTTAGAGTCCATCGGCGACTGTGTGGTTGTCGTGGATGACGAAGAAATCATTAAGGTGCACGTGCACACCAACCATCCCGGCAAGGCGATGGAAGAGGCGCTGCATTATGGCCAGTTTGAGACCGTTAAGGTGGAGAACATGCGCATCCAGCACGAAAATGCAGGCTGGGTAGAGGACGAGGACGCATCTGCCGCCCAGCCGGTGTTGGAACGCGCCGAGCCGGAGAATGAGTATGGCTTCGTATCCGTGGCGGCCGGTGACGGCTTGCAGTCTTTGTTCCATGATGACTTGGCGTGTGACCAGGTGGTGTCCGGCGGTCAGACGATGAACCCGTCCACCGACGATATTCTCTCGGCCATCGAGGCAACACCCGCCAAAGTGGTGTACGTGCTGCCGAATAATAAGAATATTATTTTGGCCGCGGAGCAGGCGGTGCCGCTCGCGGATCGTCGTGTGTGTGTGTTACCCACCCGCACGATTCCGCAAGGTATTGCCGCCATGTTGGCGTTCAATCCCGACAGCGACGTGGAAAGCAACCTGATTGAAATGCAACGGGCTGCGGACAACGTGTCCACCGGTTCCATCACCTTCGCCGCGCGCGACAGTGATTTTGAAGGACATAAAATCAAAGAGGGCGAGATTTTAGCCCTGGATAACGGCAAACTCAGTTTTGTAGATGCGACGGTGGCGCATGCGGTGCCGAAACTGGCGAAAACGCTGGCAAACAGCCGCTTTGCCGCCGGAAAAGACGTCAATTTCGTGACCGTGATTTACGGCAGCGACGTCACCGAAGAAGAGGCCGAGGCAGCGTGCGATGCCATTCGCGCGAAACTGGGTGATAAGGTGGACGTGTCCGCCATCCCCGGTGGCCAGCCGGTGTATTATTATTTCCTGTCTGTGGAATGATTGGCGGCGTTCGCCGAGCAGTGTGAAAATTGCAAAACAGCGGAGCGGGATATCCGCTCCGCTGTTTCTTTGCTGAAAGGGGAACAATGGATATGCAAATTCTTTGCGTAGGAGATGTTGTGGGGAGCGCCGGTTGCGCTCACTTGGAGCAGGTGCTCCCGCGGGTTAAGCGGGAATTGGCTGTGGATGTGTGTGTCGTCAACGGTGAAAATGCGGCGGATGGAAATGGGATAACCCCCCTTGCGGCACAGCGTATTTTTGCCGCCGGTGCTGACGTGATTACGGGTGGCAACCACACCTTCCGTCGACGTGAATTTTATGAGTGTTTAGAGGAGAATGAAACCCTCTTACGCCCCGCCAACCTGCCACAGGGTGCACCCGGGCGCGGCATGACGGTGGTGGATCGCGGTCGCTATCAGGTGACCGTCATCAACTTACAAGGCACCGTGTATATGGAGTCTTTGCGTTGTCCGTTTGAAACGCTGGATGCCTTGCTGGAAGAGGCGGGAAATCCGCGTTTTTGCGTGGTGGATTTTCACGCGGAGGCGACAGCGGAGAAAAAGGCACTCGCTTTTTACGTGGATGGGCGGGTTTCTGCTGTGTATGGCACCCACACGCATGTTGCCACGGCGGACGAGCAAATTTTGCCGCAAGGCACCGGCTTTATCACGGATGTCGGCATGACCGGTCCGATGGTGTCTTGCCTGGGTGTAGAGCCCGCGCTTGCGATTGAAAAAATGCGCACCAAGCTGCCGGTACGGTTTGCTGTGGCAGAAGGTCCCTGCGCCATGGATGCAGTATTATTTACGCTGGATGATGCTACCGGTCGCACGATGGAAGTGCGGCGTGTGCGGATTTGATAAAGGAGGGGTTTCGTATGCGTTACGATATCACAAACATCCCGGTTGCCGAGATGTTTGAACAGCGGGACGGTTGCCCCATCTGTCGTATCCGCAACATGCTTGAAGAACGGGCGGTAGAGTATATCACCGGCGCCGCGATGATGGAGCCGGATATCCGTATGGAAACCAACAAACAAGGGTTCTGTTTAGACCATTATCAGCAGATGATCAAAAAGCGCAATCGGCTCAGCGTGGCGCTCATGTTGGAAAGCCACCTGGACGAGATAGCGGCAAACCGCTTGTCCGGCCGGCCGGCGCCCGCCAAGCGTTCCCGCAAGGCGGCCGGGCAATCCGAGGGGGAGCGGTCGCATTGTTACATATGTACCCAGTTGGAGGACGGCATGCAGAAAATGCTCGCCACCGTTTGCCGCACCTGGGAAGCGCAGCGCGATTTTCAGCGCTTGTTTGAAGAACAGCCTTGCCTGTGCTTGCCGCATTTCACCGCCCTGGCACAAGCGGCTGACATACATATCAGCAAGAAAGAGCGGAGTTATTTTGTCAAAGCCGCGTCCAATCTGGCAAAAGGCTATTTGGAAAATGTGCGTGCCGACGTGCATCACTTTTGCGAGATGTATGATTATCGCAATGCCGGCGAGAATGCCGATTGGGGTAATTCCAAAGACGCGATCGAGCGTGCTGTATGGTATTTGACCGGGCGCTCGCTGGAATAAAATCGACGCATCAAACAAAACACAGGCCGCCGGCGATTTGCCGGCGGCCTGTGTTGGTTTATAAAGCTATATGCTGGAACAGCCATAACAGCGCGGCGCCCATTCCGGTGAAGAACAACCCAAACAAGCCTCGTTGCAACCATAATCGCCGCCGTTGGCGACGTAATCCGGCGTACGTTTCCGCTTGGCGCACCACCTTTTCCGCCATGCGGTGCAATCCTTCTTCGTTGGTTTGCGCGATATCTGCCCGCACGACCAGAAAAGCCCGCTCAAAATAGCGGCTGCCGGTGTTGGTAACCTCTATCATTTGCCGATTAATGCCCTTGATCAAAAAACTCCCTCCTTATGCACCTGCCTGTTTTGTGCATTTTAGTATAGGAAAAAGCACCTTCATTTATGCTGAGTATTACTATCTGTAAAACTTTCTTTGCTGCGTCAGAACGTGTTTTTCACAAAAATTGTGGAAAACTCGGTTGAAAATGTGAAAAACCCTTGATAAATGGGGGTTTACGTTTCGATCGGTTTGTGGATAAAAACCCCATACATGACAAGGTGTGATTACTTTGGGTTGAATGACCCTTACAGCAAGCGGTGCATTTCAGGTAGGAGAAATATTTTTTTGTTTTTCAGGAGGAAGTTTGCAATTTTGGTTGAAAATTCCGGTAAACTTCGGTATAATAATATATTGTGTAATTATGTGTATTACGGGCATGGACTGCGCAAGGTGATTTTGGTGTTCTGTCCCGAAGAAAGAAGGGTCAATATGGCAGAAAACAAAAAAATGGTGGAGGCCATCACCTCGATGGATGAGGATTTCGCCAAGTGGTATACCGACATTGTGAAAAAGGCGGAATTGATTGAATATACCAGCGTCAAGGGTTGTATGGTGATTCGCCCTTACGGTTATGCTATCTGGGAGAATATTCAACGCATCCTTGACGGGATGTTTAAGGAAACCGGGCATGAAAACGTCAATATGCCTATGTTCATTCCGGAGAGCCTGTTGCAGAAGGAAAAAGACCACGTCAAGGGCTTTGCGCCGGAGGTGGCGTGGGTTACTCACGGCGGCAGCGAAAAACTGGAAGAGCGGCTGTGCGTGCGTCCCACGTCCGAAACGCTGTTTTGCGAGCATTTTGCTAATATTATACATTCTTATCGCGATTTGCCGAAATTATACAACCAATGGGTGAGCGTGGTGCGTTGGGAAAAGACGACGCGGCCGTTTTTGCGCTCGCGTGAGTTTTTGTGGCAGGAGGGGCACACCGTGCACGCCACCGCCGCGGAGGCTATCGAAGAAACCGAGCGGATGCTGAACGTGTATACGCGCTTTTGCGAAGAATATCTGGCCATGCCGGTAGTGCAAGGGCGGAAAACCGAAAGCGATAAATTCGCGGGTGCGGAGGCGACCTATTGCATTGAGGCGCTCATGCACGACGGCAAAGCCTTGCAGGCGGGAACCTCACACTATTTTGGGGACGGCTTCGCCAAGGCGTTCGATATTATGTTCACCGACAAAAACAACGAGAAACAATACGTCCACGAAACTTCGTGGGGTATGACGACGCGTTTGATTGGAGCCATTATCATGACGCACGGCGACGACAACGGCTTGGTGTTGCCGCCGGCGGTGGCACCGGTGCAGGTGGTCATCGTGCCGATCGCTTCGCACAAACCGGGCGTGCTGGACACCGCCGCCGCGCTGAAAGAGCGTCTGGCGAAGGTAGCGCGCGTGAAACTGGATGACAGCGACAACAGCCCTGGCTGGAAGTTTGCGGAACACGAGATGAAAGGCGTGCCGCTGCGTTTGGAAATCGGTCCGCGGGATATTGAGCAGAATCAATGCGTCGTTGTCCGTCGTGACACACGGGAGAAAACCGTGGTATCGTTGGATGAATTGGAAACGCGTATTCCGGCCTTGTTGCAGGAGGTGCGGGATGGCATGTATCAAAAGGCGCTGGAAAACCGCGAAAAACGCACCTACGCCTGCACCGAGATGGGGCAGATTACCGCCGCTTTGGAGAAAAACGGCGATGGTTTCATTAAGGCCATGTGGTGCGGCGACGAGGCGTGTGAGGACCGGGTGAAGGAAGAAACCGGTGTTGGTTCTCGGTGCATCCCGTTGGAGCAAGAGACGTTGGCCGACACCTGCGTGTGTTGCGGCAAGCCGGCCCGTCATATGGTGTATTGGGGCAAAGCGTATTAAACGGCATTTTATACAGATAGAGAGGTTGACAGCATGAATCAGTTAGCGATGCCTGCACAGGGCGAAACCGTAGCCATTATGCACACGACGATGGGGGACATTTCCATCCGGTTGTTTCCGGAGTTGGCCCCGAAAACGGTAGAAAACTTCACAACCCATGCAAAAAACGGCTATTATGACGGCATTGTGTTTCATCGGGTGATTAAAGATTTCATGATACAGGGCGGCGATCCGACGGCCACCGGTTGCGGCGGCGAGAGCATTTGGGGCCGCAATTTTGAGGATGAATTTACGCCGGAACTGCACAACCTGCGGGGGGCTTTATCGATGGCGAACGCCGGACCCGGCACCAATGGCAGCCAGTTTTTCATTGTGCAGGCTGACCAGGTGCATCCGCAGTTTATTCCGCAAATGAAGCAACTGCCGGATATGTTCCCGGAGGCTTGCGTGCAAGCGTACGAGCAGGTGGGCGGCACGCCGCATTTGGATTTCCGTCACACGGTGTTTGGGCAAGTGTATGCGGGCATGGACGTCGTGGATGCGATCGCTGCGGTGGCCACCAACGGCAACGATAAACCGTTAGAGGATGTGGTCATCCTCGGTGTGGATGTCCAGACGATAGCCTGATGTGTCAGCGTGGGTGGCACTCTCTGTCACCGTCATGAAAAAACAGGAACGGAATATATAACTTAAAGGAGACTCGACTATGCGAAATCGCAAAGCGTTTGTTTGTATGCTGGCTGTATTGGTTACGGTGTTGTCTTTCGCGGGCTGTAACCGCAACACACCGTCGCCGGACTCTACGGCTAAGACGGGGCAGGGCACCGATGTGTATTCTTCTGCTGACTATGGTTTTCAACTGGAAATGCCGGAGATTGGTGACCAAATCGCGATTGTGCACACAACGATGGGGGACATCTGCATTCGCTTTTTCCCGGAAGCGGCACCCAAAGCGGTGGAAAACTTCCTCACCCATGCCAAAAACGGTTATTACGATGGCATCACGTTCCATCGCGTGATTAATGATTTTATGATACAAACGGGTGATCCCAAAGGCGATGGCACCGGCGGCGACAGCATCTGGGGCCGCACTTTTGTCGATGAGTTTGACAAGAAATTACTCAATTTGCGGGGATCTTTGGCGATGGCGAATGCCGGTCCCGGTACAAACGGCAGCCAGTTTTTCATTAACCAAGCCGGTCCGTCGGGCAGCACCGCGGCTGAGCTGAAAAAGAGTTTTGATTATGACACGCTGTATGCCCAATACGAAGCAACGTATAACCAATACGTAACGTATTACGGCGAGCAAATCACCGGCACGTACGGCACGGTGGATGAGTTTATTGAAGGATACATCGGCGGCATCAGCCCGATATCCACGTTGGTGCCGGATGCGGTGTGGGAGTTGTATGCCGAGCATGGCGGTAACATCCATCTCGATGGCGCGTGGCGCAAAACCGGCGGGCACACGGTGTTCGGGCAGGTATATGCGGGCATGGATGTGGTGGATGCGATCGCTGCTGTGCCAGTGAGCGAGAGCAACAACAAACCCTTGCAGGATGTTAAAATTATAGACATAGATGTTGCCACATACAGCGAATAAACCATACGGAAGGGGGCGGCGCGATGACCATCGAGATACAAGGCAAAACGGTTGCCTATTATGATTCCGAGCCGGAGGGTACTTCTGGACGGCCGGTGGTGCTGTTTCTCCACGGATGGGGTGCCCCGGCGGCGACCTATTCGGTGTTGCTGGACCATTTGGCGGGATATTGCCGGGTGGTCGCCCCCGATTTGCCGGGCTTCGGCGGCAGTGCCGAACCCGAAACACCCTGGTGTGTGGATGATTACGCGGATTGGGCGTTGGCGTTTGCACAGGCTCTGGGCTTGCAACGCGTGATACTTATGAACCACTCTTTCGGCGGCCGTATCAGCATCAAATGGCTGTCGCGGCGTCCGCTGCCTGTGGCGGTGGAGCGGGCGGTGTTTATAGACGCAGCCGGCATCCGCCCCAAACGTACAGCGTCTTACTATTGCAAAGTATATAGTTACAAACTGATGAAACGGATACTCACTTTGCCGGGGATACGCACGTGGTTTCCCGACGGAGTTGAAAAAGCCCGGCAGCGGCGCGGCTCGTCGGATTATCAAAATGCCTCTGCGCTTATGCGCCAGACCATGGTGCGGTGCATCAATGAGGATTTGACGGGGTTGCTCCCGTCGATTCCGGTGCCCACCCTGCTTATTTGGGGCAGCGCCGATACCGCCACACCGCTATCGGATGGCCGTTTGATGGAACAGCGTATTCCGGATGCTGGTCTGGTGGTGTTGGAAGGCGCCGGCCATTTCTCCTTTGCGGAGCAATGGGGTGTGTGCCGCCGTGTATTGGATAGTTTTCTGAAACCGCCCGCAGAGGGCTGAAACGAGGTAATGGTGCATGGAATTGGCCATGAAACTGTGGATGGCCGCGGCGGCCGTTTTGAACACGATCGCGCAGGCTGTGTATTTCACGCATATGCTACAACTGAATTCCTATCGTCCCGAACGGTATAAAAAATGGTGTGCCGATAACGACGGGAAACTGGTCAACGTGCGTCGGCTGTTGCCGTTTGTGTGTGTGTTGCTGTTGTGGTTACGGGGGCGTGCGCCGACATGGACTATGTTTGCGGGCGGTGGCATCCTTTTGACTGTCACCGCGTTGCTCAACTGGCCCAAGAAGGCGAAAAAGCCGCTCGTCTACACCGCCCGCGTATGGCGTGCGTTTGCCACACAGGGGCTGTTTTTGGCGGCTTTCCTGGTCATTTATTGGCTGTGGACGCCTGCCCGCGGGGTGGGGCTGCTGGGGCTGTACAACTGTGTTATATGGTTGTGGGTGGGCCTGGCGAATCGCGTCAACACCCCGGTGGAAAACCGTATTGCCGCCGGATTTGTGGCGGATGCCCGCCGTCGTCTCGCGGCGCATCCCGATTTGCTGGTGATAGGTGTCACCGGCAGTTACGGCAAAACCAGTGTCAAGAATTTTCTCGCTGCTCTGCTGGCAGTGAGGTATAACGTCTTGATGACGCCCGGCAGTTATAACACCACCATGGGTGTCGTGCGGACGGTGCGGGAGATGCTTCGTCCCACGCATCAGGTGTTTATTGCAGAAATGGGCGCCAAGCAACCGGGCGATATCCGGGAGATTTGCGAATTGGTGTCCCCGCGATACGGTGTCATCACCTCTATCGGGGAACAACACCTCGAAACGTTCGGCACCATAGACGCCATTATCGACACAAAATTCGAGCTTGCGGACTCTATTGGGACAGATGGAGCAGTGTTTCTTAATTACGACAACGAGTATATCCGTTCGCGGCAGGTGGTGGCACCGACGGTTACCTATGCCGCCTATGGACAGGCGGATTATACGGCTTCGGACATGACGGTGGATTGCCACGGCTGTCAATTCACGCTTACCGCACCCGATGGGGAAAGTTGCCGTTATACGACGCGCTTGTTGGGTGCCCATAACATTCAAAATTTAGCCGGATGCATGGCGCTTGCCCATCGGTTGGGTATTTCGCTAAAAGAAATGGTGTATCCGGTGCGTATGTTGCATCCGGTGGAGCATCGCTTGCAATTGTTGCCTAACGGATACATCGACGATGCGTACAATTCCAACCCCGCCGGTTTCCGTAGTGCGCTCGACACGCTGGCCGCATTTGATGCCCAGCGCGTGTTGGTGACGCCCGGTATGGTGGAGTTGGGTGACAGACAGCATGCGCTCAATCGCGAACTCGGTGTATACGCGGCCACCCGCTGCGATTATGCGGTGTTGGTGGGTTTGCGGCAAGCCCCGCCGTTAAAGGAAGGGCTGTTGGAGGGTGGATTCCCGCCGGATAAAGTGTTTATTGCCGCCACGTTACAGGAGGGCTTGGAGATGGTTCGCGCTCTCCCACAGGCGCAGCAACGGATTGTGTTGTTAGAAAACGATTTACCGGATAATTTTTAATGGTTTGGAAAGGGTGACTGCATATGAAAACAAGAGTGGCTGTCATTTTCGGTGGACATAGCGTCGAACACGAGGTGTCGATTATTTCGGGTCTGCAAGCGTTGGGCGCTTTGGATACCGCTAAATACGAGGCGTTTCCTCTTTACATTTCCAAAGATAATCGTTTTTATGTCGGAGATATTTTGCGCGAGATTGCGCATTTCCGCGATATGCCCGCCTGCCTTGCGCAAGCAACGGAAGTGTTACCGGTTGCGCGGGATGGCTGTGTGCAGTTGATTCGTCACCCCGCAAAGCGTTTTGGTAATCCGGTGGTTGCCGTTTTTGATGTCGCCATCCCGGTGGTGCATGGCACCAACGTGGAGGACGGAACGCTCATGGGGTTGCTGGAAATGCTCAACATACCCTATGCCTCGTGCGACGTGACGTCTTCCGCTCTCGGCATGGATAAATTTGCCATGAAAGCGGCGCTGAAACAGGCGGGCGTCCCCGTTTTGGAAGCGCTTTCATTCACCGGCAAAGAGTACGCCGCCGACAGCGAAGCCGTGTGCGACGCGATTGAACAGCGAATAGGCTATCCGGTGATTGTGAAACCGGTGAATTTGGGTTCTTCCGTCGGCATCTCCAAGGCCACTTCGCGCTCCTCTTTGATAGAGGCGATGGATTTGGCGGTGAGTTTCTCGGCGCGCGTGTTGGTGGAGCGGGCGGTGCCCAATCTGCGCGAAATCAACTGTTCGGTGTTGGGCGATTATGAGCAAGCGCGCGCCTCGGCGTGTGAAGAGCCGCTGAATGCAGAGGATATATTGACCTTCGGGGACAAATATTTATCCGGTAATGGCGGAAAGAGCGGCGGCTCGAAAGGCATGACGGATTTGAAGCGCCGCTGTCCGGCGGAATTACCCGAGGGCATGACTGAGCAGGTGCAACAGTTGGCCGTCAAAACGTTTCAGGCGCTGGGATGTTTGGGTGTGGCGCGTATTGATTTCCTCAACGATAAAGAAACCGGCGAATTGTGGGTAAATGAGATCAACACCATTCCCGGCTCGCTATCCTTCTATTTGTGGCAGGAGGTGGGGGTGTCTTTCGCGGAGCTTATGGATGAATTGATTCGTTTAGCGTTCAAGCGTCAGCGTGAGAGGGAGGCGCTAACCTTCACTTACGAAAGCAACATTTTATCCGGCACCTCTTTTGGCGCAAAAGGCAGCAAAGGCAAAGCCTAAGTTGTTTTTGAAACCGCGAATAAAACAATCGGAGAGCCTGTTTCCGTGCGGAAACAGGCTTTTTTGCGGATATTTTGCAAAAAAGTAGAGAAAATAGGAAGAAATGTTTGACGAATGGGTTGTATAGGTATACAATAGGGATACATTTATTGCAGAGTAGACGATGTGCGCTGAGGCGTTTTGCCTCTTAGTGTTGTGGGATGGGAAGTTGCCTACAAACAAGAAACCCGACCGGGTTTGTGATGCATCGTTGCATCCGCTGCGGGATGTAGGACTACTCTCCTTAAATGCGTCTGTCGGACGTAATGAAAGGAGAATTTTTTATGCAAAAAAACAAACAAACAGGTGACGTCTTTTCCTTGCAGATGCTGGTGTGTTGTGCGCTGCTTGTGGCGCTGAGCATCGTGTGCGGCAAGTTTTTACAAATCCCTGTGGGAGAGATGCTGCGGTTCAGTTTTGAAAACCTGCCGATTTTGCTCGCCGGGATTTTGTTCGGGCCGCTCGCCGGTGCTCTGGTCGGGGTTGTAGCCGACTTGCTTGGCTGTCTGGCGGTGGGCTACGTCATCAATCCGTTGATAACGGTTGGCGCTGCGCTCATAGGATGTGTGGGCGGTTGTGTGTATCGCTGGTTGCGCGGGATGCCGACGGCGGGCCGCATACTGCTGACGGTGGTGGCGGCGCATATGATAGGTTCGGTGCTGGTTAAGACCTTCGGCCTTGCACAGTTTTATGATATTCCTTTTTGGCTGCTGTTGTTGTGGCGGTTGCTCAATTACACCCTCGTAGCGGGTGCGGAGTTCTTTTTGTTGTATATGCTTTTGCGGAACAAGGGCGTTCGCCGGATGGTGGATTCCTTTCGCCGGGATGGCGGAAACGGAGACATATCATGACCTATCAAGAGGCATTAACCTATATTCATTCGATTAATTGGACCTTTTGCAAACCCGGTTTGGAACGCATTAACGCCTTGTGCGAGGTGTTAGGCAATCCGCAACAGGGGTTGCGATTTATTCACGTGGCCGGCACCAACGGCAAGGGCTCTTTTTGCGCTATGATAGAGTCAATTTTGCGCGGTGCCGGGTATAAGACCGGCCTGTTTACCTCGCCGTACATGAAAGTGTTTAACGAGCGTATGATGGTAGACGGGGTGATGATTGCAGACGATGAGTTGGCCGAATTGACCGCCTATGTGCGCCCCTTTGCGGACGCCATGGAGGATAAACCGACGGAGTTTGAACTGATTACCGCGCTGGCGTTTTTGTATTTTCAGCGGCATGGCTGTGACGTCGTGGTGTTGGAAGCCGGCATGGGCGGCCGTTTGGATTCCACCAACATCATACAACAGCCGTTTTTATCAGTGATTACCGGTGTGGCGCTGGACCACACAGCGTTTTTGGGTGACACGATAGAAAAAATCGCCACAGAAAAAGCGGGCATTATTAAAAGTGGATGCCCTGTGTTATACGGTGGCGAGGACAAGGCGGCGCACGATGTGGTGCGGCGGTCGGCCGCTGCGGTCGGCTCGGCGGTTCACACCGTGGATTATGCGCATCTCACCTGTACCCGCGCGACATTGGAGGGCTCGGTTTTTGACTTTGAGGGGTGGCGGCAGATGGAATTGTCGTTGCTGGGCACCTACCAGCCGCGTAACGCCGCGGTGGTGCTCAAAGCGGTGGAAATTTTGCGCGAACAGGGCTTGCCTATTTCAGAGCAGGCGGTGCGCGGCGGTTTGCAAGCGGTGCGCTGGCCGGGTCGATTCGAGTTGTTGTGTGCCGAGCCGCCGATTATCTTCGATGGCGCCCACAATGCGCAAGGTGTGCGTGCGGCGGTGGCCGGCGTGCGTCAGTATTTTCCCGGGCAGAAGGTGTACGTGCTCACCGGCGTGCTGGCGGATAAGGATTATCACGCCATTGCCGCCGCGCTGGCGGAGATTGCCTGCCGTGCGTATGTGATTACGCCGGACAATCCCCGTGCCTTACCGGGTGAGGAGTATGCCGCTCTGTTGCGCACGCACGGGGTGGAGGCACAGGCGTATGAGTCGGTGAGGGATGCTTATCGACAGGCGGTGGCAAAATCTGCGGGAGATAACACGCCGCTTGTGTGTCTCGGTTCGTTGTATATGTATGGCTCTTTATAAAAAAAGCGGTAAGCAGATAATCTGCTTACCGCTTTTTTCTTTATTGAAAACTGATATCCAACAACCCACGTGCATCTTCGAAACGCCCGCTTTCGGTGGGGGAACCCATCACAACGGCGATGGATGTGCAACCGTTTCGTGTCGCGGATGCCACCAGACAATAGCCGGCTTCGTCGGTGGAACCGGTTTTCATACCGGTGGCGTCTGCATAGGTGTAGATGTTATCCTTTTGCACCATGCGATTGGTGTTTTTCCACGTGGCGGTCTGCCCGGATAGAAGGGTTGCCTGCACCTCGGGTTGCTGCATGATGTGCGCGATGGTTTTTTGTTGTGAAGCAAAAGTGGCGATGCGCAACATATCGGCTGCGGTGGTGTAATGGTCGTCGCGGTGTATGCCGTCCGGGTTGGCGAAATGTGTGCCGGCACAGCCAAGGGCTTTTGCTTTGTCGTTCATTTTTTCGAGAAATATTTGCAAAGCCGCTTGTTTATCCAGTGCGGGATTGTCGGCGATAACGCGTCCCACTTGTACGGCAATTGCATAGGCGGCGTCGTTGCCGGAGGGGAGGAGTAATGCCTGCAATAAATGTTCCAGCGTCAGGCGTGTTCCCACCGTGAGATAAGCGCGGCTGGAACCGGGTGCAATCATATGCACCTCATCACCAAGCGTGAATGCCGTTGTGGGGTCCGGCACGTTTTCTAATGCCACAATGGCGGTCATCAACTTGGTCAAACTGGCCGGATAACAGGTCTGATTTTCATTTTTAGTGTATAGGATACGATTGTTGGTGATATCCCCCAGAATAATATAGGAAGCGGCGGTGTTGCGGTCGATAAAGTCTTTAGGCAATGTTTTGCCGGTGACCTTCGCGTCTGAGGAGGAGTCGTTGCTGTTTTGCATGGGCGTTTGCTGGCGTAAACCCACCAGCACCAGCGTCACAGCCAATACCACAGCCAGCAGAGCAGCCAGAACGATAACCCAAAGTTTCTTTTTTTTCGGTTTGCGGTGCAGATACTCTCCCATAGTCGAATGCCGTCCTTTTTTGTCACAGTATTGTATTTATCTTATACCAGGACAGCATAAAAAGCAAGCCCTTTTCGATATTATTCTATCACGACGCCGGTATAATAGTAGCACAAAATTTCTTTATATGTATATCCCTGTCTGGCGAGATAATCGGCGCCATATTGGCTCATGCCGACGCCGTGGCCGTAGCCATGCACCGTGAACAGCCAGCCGTCTTTTTGTCGAGTGACGGTAAAACTGGCGGAGCGCAAGCCGAACAGAGCACGCACTTTGGTGCCGGGAAGGTTGCTGTTGCCCACCGGGATAGAGGCGACGGTGCCGGCCGCAGAGAGGGTGGGTTCGCCAAACCAGGTGGTGGCATCGGCCGGGAGGGTGACGTTTTGTTCGCCGGCGAGTGCGTTTTTGATTTGCTCATCGCTGCACGTGACCTTGGTTTCATAGTCGGGGGACAGTTTATCCCCCGGACTGGCGACGGATTGCAGATAGGGGATGTCGGTGCCCCAGACGGTTTTTGCAGATTCGGTGCAACCGTTGCTGATAGCAAAATAGCACGCATCAATGAGTTGGCCGTCCCGTCGGATGGTTTCGCCGAGCACGGCATCCACCACCTTGCATAGTTTGTTGTAATGTTCTGTGTAGGCGCTGCCCCAGCGTGCTTTCAGTTTCTCAGCGGTATATTCCGCGGGGAAGGAGGCGTCCGGTGTGGCAAAATCCGCGCCGAGCAAAGCCGCGTCCGGGTTGGCGCGCTGTGCTTCGCGCCGCCGACCGTAATAGGTATAGGCGGCGACTGTTTGCGCTTTGAGCGCCTCTGTGTGATAGGTGGGGCTCATTTCAAACGCCAGCGTGCGAATCAAAAAATCGCGTTCATCCAGTTCCACCACCTGTTTGTCACAAAGGATGCGAAAAGTGGCCTGGTTTGCGTTTTTTTCGTCTGTGGCGTCGCTCTTGTCAAGCGACGTGCTGTCTTGCTGTTTTGGCGGGGCCGCCGCGGCGGTGGATTGGAATGGAAAAGCCGGCAGAGGCAACAACAACAGACAAAGTGCTGTCAACAGGATAAGCAATCCGTAACCTTTCATAATGGGGCGTTCCTTTCTTTGCTTGCATCCAATTTCTCTTGACTTTGAATGCAAATGGGATTATAGTGTATATATACTCGGCAAAATGGGTTTGTCCTATATGGATACCTATGCGATATAGCGATTGGATATACCTGCAAAGAAAGGTGGGAACCAAAGCATGGAAAAAAATGACATACAGAAAAAAGCCTCACGGATGCGGCTTATCATCTGGCTGGGTGTGATTGCATCGGTTGTGATATTTGCGCTGCGTGTGGTGCTGCTACCGATGGTGCGTGCGCTCGACACCGGCCGTTTTTCCATACGGGGATTGGTCGTTTGTTTGGTGCTCGTGTTTTTCGGTGTCCTGGCCATGCGGGTTCGTGGCTTGCGTTTGTCCCGCGTAGAAATCAGCGGGCGGTATAGCGTGTGGCTTACCTGCGGTTTGTGTATTGCGGGCGGTTCGATGGTGGTGACCTGCTTGTGGGATTTGGTTAATTGGTGGCTCACCGGCAATATTCCGGCACCTGTGGCGGCGGAAATGACGTCTTTGACGTGGGCCAGCTTGCTATTGTCGCTCGCTTTCGGAGTGCTTGGCGGTGTGGTGCTTGTTTGGTTGGGTCTGCGTATCACCGGGGAGGGTGCCACGCGTGCTGGTATGGCCGCATGGAGCGTGTTGGCGCCGGTTTTGTGGATGTGGTTCCGCCTGTTCCGATATGAAATGTCGTACGTCAGCGTGACGAATTTGTCTGAGAGTTTTTACGATTTTGCTTTGTTCATTGTGGAATTGTTGTTTTTGTTTCAGTTCGCACGGTATGTGTCGGGTGTCGGCAAACCCAACACCGGATCGTTGCTGTTTTATGCGGTGGCCATGGCCGCGTTCGGCATTTCCGGCCCGCTTGTTCGCGTGTGCACCTACCTGTTGGACGACGGCGGATTGTATATGACCGGTGGTTTGTCCGGCTTGCCGGATCTGGCTATCGGTGTGCTGGCACTTGTGTTGTCGTGTGCGTTGGCCGGTAGTGTGCGCAACGCTAAAGATAAAGAAGAAGAGGAGCTGTATCAACCTTCGGATATGGGGTTGCTTTTCTCGTTAGAGGATTTGCTGTCGTCGGATGCACAGCGTGCCTCGTCTGAAGAAGGGGACAGCCAACAATAAAAACCGGTCCACACAGAAGATAACGTGTCTCGCAGCAATTCTTCAGCCGTAGGGCTGTAATAGGGGCGCACATCGTCCGGCGGCATTTCCGCCCGCCCGATGGAAAACCCCGCTGCATGTTCACTCAGCGCCAGACTGCCGTTGTGCAGCCTGGCGCTTTCTTTTGTTACGCTGAAAGCGTGCGCGTTCTCAAAAGGGACGGTGGCCCGCACGGATACCGCCAAACAACGGCGCTGTTCTTGTATACGCACCCACACGGGTTGTTTTGGCGCGGCCAGGCAGGCTGTACGCAACAAGGCGACGGTGCCTAAACTTAACAGCCGCGGATGCAACAACGTGTGAAAATCAATGGCGGTTTCTTTGGCAGGGAAAAGCAGGAGTGGCTGGCCCATCGTAGCCGCCAATCGTTGGGCGGCGGTTAATAGGCTTTGCAGTAACGGTACGGGATTCCCCCACACAAGCGGACGTGCGGAACCGCTTGCTTGCAACACTTCCCGGTCTTCGAGCGTCCCGAGCTGTTGCTGATGGCGGCGATAGATTTCCCGCTCGGTTGGAGTTTGCTCTTTGTACGGCGGGGCGGATAGAAAATAGGCGGCTAATCGTTCGCGTTGGTGTCCCTCTGTTTGAGCTGCGGAGAGGTTGACAGGCGGTTGTTTACAGTCCATAAAACGGGCTCCTTTTATTAATTGTGAATAGTGTTGCGTTCGTTCTATCGGCGAGTTTGTACAAAATTCCAAAAGTGTGCCAAATTGGGTTAAAAATTAAACAAAGAACTTGCAATCTTTTTTATTTTGGGGTAAAATAAGTGCAGACTAAAAATATTGGAGGTATTTTCATTATGGCAGTTAAAGTTGCAATCAATGGGTTCGGCCGTATCGGCCGTTTGGCTTTCCGTCAGATGTTTGGCGCGGACGGCTACGAAATCGTGGCTATCAACGACCTGACAAAACCCAGCATGTTGGCGCATTTGTTGAAGTATGATACGGCGCAGGGCCGCTATGACGGTCACACCGTCGTTGCTGACGACGAGGCCGGCACCATCACCGTGGACGGCAAGGTTCTGAAAATCTATGCCGAGAAGAATGCCGCGGATCTGCCTTGGGGCGAAATCGGCGTGGACGTAGTTTTGGAGTGCACCGGTTTCTACTGCTCCAAAGACAAGAGCCAGGCGCACATCGACGCCGGCGCGAAGAAGGTCGTCATCTCTGCCCCTGCCGGCAATGATTTGAAGACCATCGTGTTCAACGTGAACCACGAGACCTTGACCGCGGATGACACCATCATTTCTGCGGCTTCCTGCACCACCAACTGCTTGGCGCCCATGGCGAAAGCGCTCAACGACTATGCGCCCATCCAGAGCGGTATCATGACCACCGTTCATGCTTACACCGGCGACCAGATGATCCTGGACGGCCCCCATCGCAAAGGCGACCTGCGCCGCGCTCGTGCCGGTGCCCAGAACATCGTGCCGAACTCCACCGGTGCTGCCAAAGCTATCGGCTTGGTTATTCCTGAGTTGAACGGCAAACTGATCGGTTCTGCGCAACGCGTTCCCACCTGCACCGGTTCTACCACGCTGTTGGTGGCCGTTGTTAAGGGCAAAGATATCACTGTGGACGGCGTGAACGCTGCTATGAAAGCTGCCGCGACCGAGTCCTATGGCTACAACGAGGATGCCATCGTGTCTTCCGACATCATCGGCATTCGCTATGGTTCTCTGTTCGATGCCACCCAGACCATGGTGGCCAAGATTGACGACGACACCTATCAGGTGCAGGTCGTTTCCTGGTACGACAACGAGAACTCTTACACCAGCCAGATGGTTCGCACCATCAAATATTTCGCTGAGTTGGGTTAATTCGTTCCTACAAGCGTTTGAAAAGCCCGGTGGCTATGCCACCGGGCTTTTTTTATGCTTTTACCATACAATGGCGGCTGTATTATCCTGTGCCTTTTTTCTGTAAAAGTGCGTGGTAATTCGTGCAAAAGGCGGTAATAATTGGCATGTGTTTCTGTAAAACAAAAAAGCGGCGCGCTCTTCATTGTGAGCACGCCGTTTTTTTTGTTGTTGTTTATTTTTTGTTCAATCTGTTTTCGATGTGTTGCCTGGCGCAGTCGCTGATGGTGGCGGTTTGGTTTTCAGCCACAAAGGCGGCATCCAACACGGTTTCCACCGTCAGATGGGCGATGCGCGGTGCGAACAAGCGACCGGACGTTTCGTAACGAATGGAAAGCACCGCGACGGGACATTTTGCCAACTTTGCAATTTTGAAAGAGCCGCGGTGGAAGGGGAGCAGCTGTTTGTTCTTACTGCGTGTGCCTTCCGGGTAGATGCCGATGCAAAGTTTATCGGTTTGGATATATTCGGCTGCGCGGTGGATCGCTGTGAGGGCCCGGCGCGGGTTTTCACGGTCGATGGATAAAAAGGCGGCGTTGCGAAGGAAAGGACCTACCGCCGGTATGCGAAAGTTTTCCGGTTTAGAAACAAAAGCGAGGTGTGTGTTTTTCAAAGCCAGCAAGGTCACCATTGGATCAAAATTGGAAACGTGGTTGCAAACCAGCAAGAACGGTTCTTGCGGCAATATATCCAGGCCGGTGGCATTTGTTTTGATGCCCATTATCGGCAGCAGCCACCTTAGCCAACATAAGATGGTGTTTCGGCATGCTGTGCGGCAAACGCTGGTGTCTTTACGGGGCAGGAGTAGAGAAATGCCCCACAAGATAAGCAAACTGATGGCAAACACGGCGATGTAGGCCGCTGGCAGTAAAAGGCATATCCACCACCAAGACAGGGTGGGATTGCCTATGTACACCAGGGCCGTAGCAGCTATGCTGACGGTTCCAAAAAGAAAATGCAACAACATGGTGTTGTCCTCCATGAAAATTAAGGAAATATAAACACAGTAACTATACCGCGTTTTAGCTTTGTCGTCAAGAGGTGATTACACGCGTAACAACGCCTGTCGCTCTTTATAATCAGGCATGATCTGTTTTACAAAAGCATAAAAAGCCGGGCTGTGGTTGGGATGCCGGATGTGCGCCAGTTCGTGCACCACCACATAATCGATGGCTTGCTGGGGATACTGCATGAGTCGCCAGGAAAAACAAAGGCTGTTTCGACTGCTGCAACTGCCAAATCGTTTTTGTGCGCCGGTGATTTTCACTCCGGTGGGTGTGACGCCCATGAGCCGGCTGTAATAGTCCACCCTCTGCCCAATGTATTCGGCTGCTTGTTTTCGCAACGCCTGTTGTTGTTCCGGCGTCACCTGCCGCGCAAGGGCGGCTTGTTGGCGTTGCTTTTGTGCTTGTATATGTTTGTCCAGCCAGGCGGTGTGCTTTTTCACAAACGTGTCGATTTCCCGCTGTGGGCACCGCCGCGGCGCGCGCACCACTACCTCGGCGTTGGGGGTAATTTCCAGCGCCAAGGTTTGTCGGTCAGAACGGATGAGGGTGTAGGAATACATAATATCACATCCAAAAGGAATTGTAAGCGCTTACAAGCTGTTTTTTCGTCGGTTTTCATTGATTTGTAGGGGATGTAAGACAGTATACCATGTTTTTCGTTTTTTGGAAAGGGCTGGAATATAATACTAGAAAAAGCATTGCACCATAGCGGCAAGTGTGATACAATAAACAGGTGAATAAACAGGCAAAAAGGAGCGTGATTCCGTGAACAGAATCGGCATCATCGGTGCTATGGATTCGGAGGTAGATACCCTGACGGCGCGCATGACGGATAGAAACGAGCAAGTGGTGGCCGGGCGTGCGTTTGTGACCGGTCGTTTGGGCGGTCGTGACGTGGTGGTCGTGAAGAGCGGCATCGGCAAGGTGGCCGCGGCTGTGACGGCGCAGATGTTGATTGACCGTTTCGGGGTGGACTATTTGCTCAACACCGGCATGGCCGGCGGTCTGGATAGCCGTTTGGCGGTGAAGGATTTGGTGATAGGTACCGAGGCAGTGCAGCACGATTTTGACCTGACGGCTTTCGGTCATGCCGCTGGATATTTGTATGGCGAAGATGACACGTGCCCTACGGTGTTTCGTGCGGATGCCCGTTTGGTGCAGGTGGCATTGGAGGCCGCCGCGCAGGTGTTGCCCGCTCCCGCGAAAGCGATTACCGGGCGTGTGGCGTCCGGGGATGTTTTTGTGGAGGATACCGCGCTCAAACAACGGTTGATAGCCGACATGGGTGCGGCGGCGGCCGAGATGGAGGGCGCCGCTATCGCTCAGACTGCTTCTGAAAATGGCGTGCCGTTTTTGATTTTACGCACGATATCGGATTTAGCGGAACAAAAAGCGCATATTTCGTTTGATGAACTGGAAGTATACGCCGGGCAGCTGGCGGGGGACGTCACCACCGCTTTGCTGGAACGCTTGGACAACACATAATTAAAAAGGCAATCGGGCAGACTAAAAAGAAAAGGAGTCTGCCGTATGTTGCCACGTTATCAATTGCCATCGTGTGGGCGGGGGTTGCCGTATTTGTTTCCGCCGCCGGGTGCGTTGTTTTTGCGCGCCTTACCAGTATCAAACTTACAAAGGAGAACGCCTTATGGAGTTGCACACCTTGTCCCTACCGCAGGATATGACCTTGTTGCACCTGCCCGAACAACGGTTTCGCACCGTGCGGGTGACAGGTGTGTTTGCGGTGCCTTTGCGGCAGGAAGACGCAGCCGCGTATGCGGTGCTGCCGGGACTGTTAACGCGGCGCTGCCGCCGCTTGCCGACCACCGCGGCTCTTAGCCGCCGCTTGGAAGAGCTGTACGGCGCCAGCGTGGAGGCGGGCGTCAATCGCTTAGGACAGTGGCAGGTGCTGCGGTTTTCAATTTCCTTCCTCTGTAAAGCATATACCCTTAACAAGGAAGATTTGACCGAGGATTGCACGCGGTTGTTGTTGGGTATGTTGTTTGATCCCGCGTTGGAAGAGGATGTTTTCCCGCAGACGGATTTTGAGCAAGAAAAACGTTGTTTGTTGGAACGATTGCAGGCCGAGATAAACGACAAGCGCCGTTATGCCTGTCATCAATGTGAGGCGTTGCTCGGGCCGGAGGATGCGTTGAGCGTCAATCCCTTAGGTACGCCGCAAACGGTGGAGGCTTTGACGCCTGTGGAGGCTGCTGCTGCCAGAGAGCGGTTGCTGTCCACCGCCCGTATTCATTGGTTGTGCCAAGGGGTGGAGGATGTAAGCGCTCTCACACAGGCCATTCACAACCGCTTTGCCGGTTTGGCGTTTCGCAAGGCGGTGTCTTTGCAAGCGGATGTGGCCTTTACGGTTAAGGAGAGCCAACGCACAGATGAGATGGACGTGCAACAGGCAAAACTGGTGTTGGGATACCGCGTGGCTGTTACCGAGCCGGATGACCAGGTGATGGCGGCGCGCTTGATGTGTTCTTTGTGGGGTGGTTGCCCGTCCTCGTTGCTGTTCCGGCACGTGCGGGAAGAGCAGAGCTTATGTTATTATTGTGCGGCTTCCTACGACCGCTTTCACGGTGTGGTGTTGGTGGATAGCGGCGTTCAGACAGAGAACGTGCCGCTGGTGAAACAAGAGGTGCAACGGCAACTCGAAGCCATCCGTCACGGAGAGTTTTCCGACGAAGAACTGGAAGCCGCGAGATTGTATCTCATTCAGCATTTCACCTCGCTGGACGATACGCCCGCCGGACGAGAATCCTATTATGTCGGCCAGACGGTGTACGACAATTACCTGACGCCGGATGCGTTTGCCGGGCGTATGCTCGCGGTGACGCGGGAGGACGTGTGCCGCGCGGCGCAGTTAACGCATTTGGATTCCACCTATCTGTTGCGCCCGGTTGAGGAGGTGTCGGTATGATGCAGGCATTTACCCATCCCTTGTTGGGGGACACGATATACACCGGCGAGCACCCGTCCGGTTTGACGATTTTTGTATGGCCTCGTCCGACGGCGCGGTCTACCTATGCGGTGTTTGCCACGCGATACGGCTCGGTGCACAATAGCCTGCCGACGCCGGAAGGCGGTAGTGAGACGGTGCCGGCGGGAATTGCCCATTTTTTGGAGCATAAACTATTTGAGAGCGAGGACGGGGACGCGTTTGCTCGCTTTGCGAATACCGGTGCCTCTGCCAATGCGTATACGAGTTTTGACCGTACGGCGTATCTTTTTCAGGCAACCGAAAACGTGTTGCCGTCTTTGGATATTTTGTTAGATTTTGTGCAGCACCCGTATTTTACGGAAGAAACGGTGCAAAAAGAGCAGGGCATTATCGGGCAGGAGATTCGCATGTGCGAAGATTCTCCCGGTCGGCTGTTGCTGTTCAATTTGCTCCGCGGATTATACCACACGCATTCGGTGCGGGTGGAAATCGCCGGCACGGTGGAGTCCATTGCGGACATCACACCGGATCTGTTGTATCGTTGTTACAACCAGTATTATAATCTGCACAACATGGCTTTGGTGGTGGCCGGACCCGTTACACCGGAGAGTGTGTGGGAAGCGGCAGATCGATTGCTGAAACCGGCCGCCCCGCTCGCGTTGCCGGCAATGCGATTGGATGAACCGGACACGGTGTGCTGTGCGTATACCGAGGCGGTCATGCCGGTATCGGCGCCGTTGTTTTACGTTGGATTTAAGGAGCCGCAACGGGCGCTTGCAGCGCAGGACGCGGCGGGTGCGCTGGTGTTACTGGAACTGTTGGCGGGCGATAGTTCGCCGCTGTATACGCAGCTAATGCAACAGGCACTCATCAACGACCAATTTTCCTATGAATATTTCAATGGCCCGGGGTATGGTATCTGGCTGTTCGGCGGCGAATCTGCCGAGCCGGAACGCGTGCGGCAGTTGCTGTGTGAGCGGGTGGAAGAGTTGCAACAAAACGGCATCGACGCCGCCGCATTTGAGGCGGTGCGCCGTGGCGTGTACGGCCGGTTGGTCAGCGAGTTGGAAGAGCCGTCCGCCTGTGCCGAGCTGTTGCTGGACCATTGGGTTTCCGGCATGCAGCCGCTCGCTCCGCTCGATGCGCTGGCGGCCTTGACGCCGGAGGGATTGCACAAGCAGTTGTGTGAGCGGATACAGACACACCGGTGTAGTTTGTCGGTGGTGCGACCGGAATAAAACGGTTCGACAGGGGAGGGTGCCCCTGTTACATAAGAAAGGAAGAATATCCATGCTCGAACGGTTATCTCATTACATAGAATTTCCTAATCTGGGTTGGCATTTTTCTTTGAGCGACACCTTGATAGAATTTTCTCTGCTTGGAGGTCACTTCACCATAAAATGGTATGGTGTGCTGATAGCCATTGGTTTTTTGCTTGCGGTGATGTATGGCACATGGCGTGTCAAAGAGTTCGGCATAGATCCTGACCGCATGGTAGACGTTGTGCTGGTGGCCACCTTGATGGGATTTGTCGGCGCCCGATTGTATTATGTGTTTTTCAGCGCCAACACGGCGGCGTATCTAGCGAACCCGCTCTCGATTTTATACATCTGGGAAGGGGGCATCGGCATATATGGGGGCATTATTTTCGCATTTTTGTTTGGAATCCTCATGTGCCGAGCCTGTAAAGTGCCCATACTTGCCATGTGTGATTTGGCCTCGTTAGGGTTTCTGATTGGGCAATCCGTGGGACGTTGGGGAAATTTCTTCAACCAAGAGGCGTTTGGTGGTAATACCACCTTGCCCTGGGGTATGACAGGCGACATCATTGCCTCCGGCGTGAATGGTAGCGGGTACGATACCGCTTTGCCGGTGCATCCCACGTTTTTCTATGAGTCTTTGTGGTGCGCGATTGGGTTTGTTTTGTTGCATATTTGGTCAAGGTGCGCCTATCGGTTTAAGGGGCAAATCTTATGCGGATATATGGTTTGGTATGGGTTCGGGCGCTTCCTGATTGAAGGTTTGCGCACCGACAGCCTGATGATCGGCGCGCTGCGCACCTCTCAGTTGGTGGCGGTGTTGGCGGTGCTCGGCGGTGTTGGTTTGTTTTTGTTTTTGCGGCGGCGGGCGATGGCTTTGCCGATGCAGTTGGAAACAATAGAGGAAGAATTACCGGAAGAAACAAAGGAGAAAACAAATGGCTAAGTTAATTGACGGAAAAGCAATAGCGGCTCAAATTCGCGATGAGGTAGCGCAGGAAACACAAGCGCTCAAATCCTGCGGTGTGACACCTGGATTGGCGGTGGTTTTGGTCGGGGAGGATCCGGCCTCCTGCACCTATGTGCGTAACAAACAAAAAGCCTGTGCGGACGCGGGCATTTATGCCGAGCAAATTACCTTGCCCGCCACCACGACGCAGGAGGAACTGTTGCGGGTGGTGCAGGAGCTGAATGCCCGCGCGGACATTCACGGCATTTTGTGCCAGTTGCCGTTGCCGGCGCATCTGGATGATAAGGCGGTTATCGCCGCCATCAGCCCGGAAAAGGACGTTGATGCATTTCATGCGGTGAACGTGGGGCATATCCTGATTGGCGATGAGGGCTTCCAACCCTGTACGCCGGCGGGTGTCATGGAAATGCTCACGCGCAGCGGCATTGCCGTAGAGGGGAAATCGTGCGTGGTTATCGGCCGCAGTAACATTGTCGGCAAGCCGATGGCGATGCTGCTTTTACACGCCAATGGCACCGTCACCATTTGTCATTCCCGCACGGTGGATTTGGCGGCGGTTTGCCGCGGAGCGGATATCCTAGTTGCTGCCATCGGTAAAGCAAAGTTTGTTACCGCCGACATGGTGAAACCGGGTGCTGTGGTCATTGACGTGGGCATCAACCGGGACGAAAACGGGAAACTGTGCGGCGACGTGGATTTTGCCGCGGTGGAACCGATTGCCGGTGCCATCACGCCGGTGCCCGGCGGTGTGGGACCGATGACGATTGCGATGCTGCTCAAAAACACTCTGACAGCTGCGCATCGTCAGACAGGAAAATAACCGAAAAAGAAAACCGCCCGCGGACACTGTTTTGTGTCCGCGGGCGGTTTTTTTATTATTGAAAACACCAAAGCGTGTTTTTCGACTGTTCGCCACGATGCATCAAAGCGTTGTGCGGGCTTCGAGATAGGCTTTCAGCTCGGAAATGGCGACGCGTTCTTGTTGCATGGTGTCGCGGTCACGCACGGTCACGCAACCGTCGGTCTCGCTGTCGAAGTCGTAGGTGATGCAAAACGGCGTGCCGATTTCATCCTGCCGACGATAGCGTTTGCCGATGGAACCGGCGTCGTCAAAGTCCACCATGAAATCTTTGGAGAGTTGTGCGTGGACTTCCAGCGCCTTGTCGCTGAGTTTTTTGGACAGAGGCAGTATCGCCGCCTTGAAAGGAGCCAAAGCGGGGTGCAGACGCAACACCACGCGGGTGTCGTTCTTTTCGGCGTCGATGACTTCTTCGTCATACGCATCGCATAACACAGCCAACACGCTACGCTCCACGCCGAGACTCGGCTCGATAACGTAGGGGATATAGTGCTCGCCGGATTCTTGGTCAAAATAGGTCAAATCCTTGCCGGAGGTGTTTTGGTGTTGTGTCAGGTCATAGTCGGTACGGTCGGCAACGCCCCACAATTCGCCCCATCCAAACGGGAACAGGAATTCGAAATCGGTGGTGGCTTTGGAATAGAAGCACAACTCCTCCGGATCGTGGTCGCGCAGGCGCAGGTTTTCTTCTTTCAGGCCAATAGCCAGCAACCAATTGCGGCAGAACTCGCGCCAGTAGGAGAACCATTCGAGGTCGGTGCCCGGTTTGCAGAAAAATTCCAGTTCCATCTGCTCGAATTCACGCACGCGGAAAATAAAGTTGCCGGGCGTGATTTCGTTGCGGAAGGATTTGCCGATTTGGGCGATGCCGAACGGCAGTTTTTTACGTGTGGTGCGTTGTACGCTCACGAAGTTCGTGAAAATACCTTGGGCGGTTTCGGGGCGCAGATAGACGGTGTTTTTGGCATCTTCGGTCACGCCCTGGAAGGTTTTGAACATGAGATTAAACTGACGAATGTCGGTGAAATTGTGCTTGCCGCAGGTGGGGCAGGGGATGGTGTGCTCTTCCACAAACTCCTTCATTTCCGCTTGGGAAAACGCATCGATCGGCTTGGGTAACGTGTAGCCGTTTTCGGCGCACCAATCTTCGATGAGTTTGTCTGCGCGGAAACGCTCGTGACATTCCCGACAGTCCATCAGCGGGTCGGAGAAACCGGCCAAGTGGCCGCTGGCCACCCAGGTTTGGGGATTCATGAGAATGGCCGCGTCCAGCCCTACGTTATAGGGGTTTTCCTGGACAAATTTTTTCCACCAGGCTTTTTTGACATTGTTTTTCAGCTCGACACCTAAGGGGCCGTAGTCCCAGGTGTTTGCCAAGCCACCGTAAATCTCAGAGCCGGGGAAAATATACCCGCGCCCTTTGCATAAAGCAACAATTTTTTCCATGGTTTTTTCTGTGTTTTTCACGATTTGAGAACCTCCTCAGACGCCGCATGATGCGTACAAATCATATGTAATTTATTGTAATATGAAAGAGTGAAAAAGTCAACCGTGTGGAGGCTTATATGGTGCAATAACACCTCGCAAGACACGGTTGAGATGGGGCAATTTTGTCAAAAAACCACTCATTTTCTCGCAAATTGTAGAAAAAATTATCAAAATAATTCGGATTTTTTTGTTATTTTTATGAATTTTTTCAAAATAGGTGTTGACAAGTCATAAAAAATCAAGTAGACTATATGCATAATTGCTGTAGGTGGCACAAGTGCGTCTTATGGGTCTGCGGCTGTGTCTGGGGTGATGGGGCTGGATAAGGGTAAGCAAAACGAACAGCCCCTGCCGGTCCGGTTGGCTGCTGCCGGCGACGAAGAGGCCTTTGCCGTTATCGTACAGCGTATGACACCGCTCATCCGCACGCAGGTGCGGCGCTGTCGGTGTGTTGGCGTAGAGGACGAGGATTTGGCGCAGGAGGCACTTTTGGCTTTGTTGGCCGCGGTGCGCACCTTCCGTCCGGAGGGCGGTGCGGCGTTCACCAGTTATGCCACCACCTGCATATACAATCGTTTGGTGTCGGTGGTGCGGCGTAGCAAGCCCCGCTTTCACCACGAACAACCCCTGGACGACAGGCCGGATTTGCCGGCCGGAGACGGTAGCGATCCGGTTTTGCGTTTGCAAGACCGTGAGGATGCAGCCCGTCTGTTACAACAATTACGCCGGCGGCTCACACCTTTGGAATATCGGGTGTTAATCACTCGTTTGAGCGATTGCTCATACCAAGAGGCGGCCGCGCAGCTAGGTGTTAGCACCAAAACCGTGGACAATGCGGTGCAGCGTTTGCGGCACAAATTGTGCACCCCCTTTTCTTTTCGGCAATAACGGCATGCAGCCGTTTGCAATATATGCCCGGGTAGCTTAAACAGAGCGCTGATTTTCAAAGGTGTTGGTTTTAATCTCTCGCAGGGCAGATATTATCATTATTCAAAGCGAGGTAACCATCCATGTACGAGGACAAGACGTTAGTATGCAAAGAGTGCGGAAATGAATTTATCTTCACCGCCGGTGAGCAGGAGTTCTATGCCGAAAAAGGCTTTGTGAACGAACCTCAGCGCTGTAAAGCTTGCCGTGACGCCCGCAAGAATGCCGGCCGTCCCGAGCGCGAGATGCATGACGCTGTGTGCGCCAACTGCGGTAAAGAATGCAAAGTACCTTTCCGTCCCCGTGAGGACCGTCCGGTATATTGCAGCGAATGCTTTGCTGCCATGAAGGGCGAGAACTAATAGTAGTCTGAAAAGAGACCGCTTGTGCAAACAAGCGGTCTTTTTTTATGCATGGGTTTTTGTTGACAGAGCACGCGCCTGTACAGTATAATGAGAAGGTATATATTTAGTGTATAAAAAGGAGGCAGATGGGATGAAAAAACGCTGTGTTGTGCGCCTGTTCGCACAAATAGCGGTGCTTATCTGTCTGTGCACCGGTTGCAGTTTGGATGTGGAATCTTTTTTACAGCCCCCCCGCGCCCAGGGGGAACACCAGGCGATTCAGCTGGCGTTGGAAACCTATCTGGGGGAAAGCGGCACCGCGGTAGGCCGCTATTCGCTTCTCTATCCCTCGACGGGGGCGTATACGTCCGCGTTTGTGCTGTGCGACAGCAGCGGTCGTCCCACCCAAGAGGATGGAGACGGCGTAGCGATGGCGGTTGCGTTTTATGCGCTTGCCGCCGCACCCGAACAACCGCACGTGAATCTGTTATATCGGCAGGATGGAACATGGATTTCCGCCGATGACCGTGTAGGATACGGCGCGGATATTCAGCAGGTCGCGTTTGGAGATTTGGATGGAGATGGTTTGGCGGAGTTGTTGACCGGATGGAGCACCTACAATAGCCAGGACCATCGTTTGGCCGCTTTTTCGATGAAAGACGGCTTGCGAGTTTTTTCTTCGGATTTAGTGTATACGCAGTTGTATGCCGGAGACATCACCGGCACCGGTCGGGATAGCTTGTTGCTTTTTCGCATCGGCAGCGAAAACATGGTGACCGCCACGCTGCAACAGATGCGCGACGGGCAGCTGGTGAGCACGGACACCGTGCGCTTGGATGGCCAGATTCAGCAGTTTAAGGGTATGACACTTTGTTCCTTGGCGCAGGGCGTGCAAGGGTTGTATGTGGACGCGCTGAAAACAGCAGACACACTCATGACGGAAATTCTTTACTACGCCGATGGCAAACTGCACGCCCCGTTGTACGATGCCGCATCCAACGCGACCACCGAAACCGCCCGCGCGGCCAGCATCGCATCGAGAGACGTGGATGGCGATGGTCGTGTGGAGATTCCGCATTGCCGCTTGTTGCCGGGGCACACCGTCGCCGATAAGGACGTTTCCACGGCGTGGTTCACCACCTGGCGCGCATGGGATTATGCCACCGGCTTGTGGAAGACCGGTCCGCAGGGGATTGTGAATATCGCGGATGGATATATGATTTGGCTGGATGAGGCGGTGCAAGACACCATGACCACAGCCTACGATGCCAACAGCCGCACCTTGGATTTGCAGGATACGGAAACCAAAGAGTTTTGGTTGCGTTTGAGCACCAACGGCCGCACAGAAGCACCTGCCCAGGGGATGGAGCGGATCACTTTGTTTGAAAGAGAAGAAGATGCGTTGCCTTTGGTCGTTTGGTTTAACCCCGATGTGCTAGATGAGCGAGAGATACGCATTTGGAGAATACAACGGTTGCAAGGGGGTGTCGTGCATGAAGAAGATATTAGTCTGTGAGGATGAGGCGTCCATCCGTTCCTTTGTGGTGGTGAATTTAGAGCGAGCGGGCTATACGGTCGTGCAAGCCACTTCCGGCGAGGAAGCTTTGGATGGCTATGCAGCGGACCCGACGATTGAGCTTGCGTTGCTGGATGTTATGTTGCCGGGGATAGACGGCTTTGAGACCTGTCGCCGTTTGCGGCAGCAAAGCGCCTCTATGGGCATTATCATGCTCACTGCCCGCACCCAAGAGATGGAAAAGGTGACGGGACTGAAAATGGGGGCGGACGATTATGTGACCAAACCTTTTAGTACGGCGGAACTGATTGCGCGTGTGGATGCGTTGCATCGCCGTGTGATGACACAGGCGTCCTCCCAGTATAGAGAGCAACTTTGTGTTGGAGATTTCACGTTGGATTTGCGGTTTCATCGTTTGCTACAAAAAGGCGCCCCGATTGAACTCACGCAGGTAGAATACCAGATTATGGAATGTTTTTTCCGGCATCCGGGAGAGATTTTGGAACGCGCGGTTTTGTTGGAGGCTGCGTGGGGCAAACACAGCACCGGCGATGAAAAAATCGTGGATGTAAACATTCGGCGTTTGCG
>JAFPCP010000053.1 GCA_017423825.1 Clostridia bacterium
GCATTGACTCTTTGGTGGCAACGCCGGTCGTTGCCGCACCGATCCTGCTGATTTTATTGATCGTATTGATGGTGAAATATCGGGATAAGGGCAGCAAACCGCTTATCTCAAAGGAGGAAGAAGAATGGCTCAAAGAAGAATGGGGATAATCGTTTTTGTGCTTTGCTTTTGCCTGTGTCTGCTGCCACGGGCGGCGCGGGCAGCATCAACCACGGACGCAAAAGAACCAATCTCCACGGAACAAAACTGTTCTTTGACGATCTCCTATTGCAGTAACGGCATTGCCTTTTCGGCGCTGCCCGTAAGACTCTATAAAATCGCGGATGTATCTGCGGATTATCAATATACGCTCACACCATCTTTTGCCGCATCCAATTTGATTCTTAACGGGATACAGACAGTGGGCGAGTGGAATGTTATCCGGGTAACGCTGGAATCCTTTATCCTTGCCAACGAGGTTGCGGCGGATTTGAATACTGTGACGGACTTGGAAGGGAAGGCTTCCTTTGATACGTTAAAACCGGGACTTTATCTGGCGATTGCGGAGCGCGCGATTCAGGATGAAACGACATATGTATTTGGTTCTGCGTTAATCGCGCTGCCCGGTTTGGGCACCGATGGTCTATGGCAGTATCAGGTCGATGTCACCGCTAAATCCGAGATGATCCCGCCAAGCGAAGAGGATAAGAAAATAGAACTGAAAGTATTGAAGCTTTGGAAGGGTGACAACGGAAGCCATGCGCGTCCTGCGACGATCGAGGTGGAGATATTTCGTAACGGAACAAGCTATCAAACAGTAACCCTTTCAGAAGAGAACCACTGGACCTATACCTGGTCGGCGGAGGATGACGGCTCAGATTGGAAGGTCGTGGAGCGCAATATCCCAACAGGATATACAATGACCGTCGAGGAACGGGAAACGGCCTTTGTACTGACGAACACCTTCGATCATGATGTTCCCAAGCCACCCGAAACCGGTGATACAGCGAATATCATGCTATGGGTTATTCTTATGATCGTTTCCGGCAGCAGCCTGATTATTTTTGGAATTACAGGAAAGAGAAACCGTGTATGATAAGCCGAAAAAATGATGTTTTCCGGAAAATTTCAGTAGTGATCGGCGTGTGCCTGCTGGTAACCGCAATCGTGCTGCTGGTTGCGTGGCAATGGAATATACATACATCTGCGCGGAATGCAAAGGCGTATGCAGGTATCATCCGTGAACGGATCCCCGAGCCCCAAGGCGCCATCCCGGAGGAACGCAGGGATAATACAATGGCAACACTCTCCATTGACGGAACAGACTTTGTTGGCCTGTTGGAATTTCCCCGCTATGCGTCGGTTCTTCCGATTTGCGGGGATTGGGGAAACCCCACAAAATATCCTTGCCGATTCAGCGGAAGCGTTTATGACCGTACCATGCAGATCGGCGGCACATCGCAAGCGGGGCAGTATGATTTTTACCGTGATATTTCCGTAGGTGACCGTGTCTTCTTCACGGACATGGAAGGCAATCGTTTTTCATACACAGTAACCGATATTCGGTATGAGAAAAACGCGGACCAAACCACGTTGCAGCGCAAGGACGCATCGTTGACCTTGTTTATTAAAAATATTTATGCGTTTGAGTATATAATCATTTACTGCAGCGTACAGACCTGAATGAGTAGTCGTAACGGATTTCGTTACGACTACTTTTTTGCCTTCAGCTGGGTGGGTAAGAAAAGTGTCAAAAGGCAGGAGCGGCACATAAGATATGGTACCGGAAAATGAAACCGGGAATCGTATTTTAGGAGGGATATCATGGCGATTTTTTCTAACCAGGCTACACTGACCTATAATGGAAGCTCCACAAATTCCAATATCGCGTATGGCGAGATCCTGGATGTGCTGGTGGCGACCAAAACAGCCGTGGAAGGGAGTTATTTGCCCGGACAACTTGTGACGTATGTGGTTACACTTCGCAATACCGGGAATGCCGCGCTGACCGGATTGGTGGTCACAGACGATCTGGGCGGATATGTCTTTAACGGCACAACGGTTTATCCGCTGACTTATGAGGCTGGGTCTGCTGCGCTGTTTACCAACGGCGTTCCCCAGGCCGCGCCGACAGTTACTGCAGGACCGCCTCTGGTGATCAGCGATATTATCGTACCGGCCGGCGGTGATGTGGTCATCGTGTATCAGGCGATGGCAAACGCTTTTGCCGATCCCGCGGTTGGCGGCAGTATCGATAATACCGTTACGGTAACCGGCGACGGATTGAGCGCACCCATTACAGCGACCGAAACGGTCACGGCAGAAACCCGGCCTGCGTTGACGATTTCCAAGTCCATCACACCGGCGCAGGTGGTGGACAATGACCGGGTCACTTATACCTTCGTGATCCAGAATACCGGGAATCAGGCTGTAGTCGCTACGGATAACGCGGCGATCACCGACACCTTTGATCCGATCCTGACTGCTTTGACCGTCACCTTCAACGGTGTGACCTGGACGCAGGGCCTGCAGTACAATTACGACGAAGCTACCGGCTTGTTCACTACGGTACCCGGGCAGATCCTCGTGCCTGCCGCAACGTATGTGCAGGATCCCGTTACCGGCGCGTATACCGCCACACCCGGGATCGCCACATTGGTCGTAACCGGTACGATTTAAGCTAACAGCTCGCAGAAGCGGCGGGGGGTGGACGAATAGCGCGGTGCGAAGCTGCCGTTGGCACCTCTGCGCCATAAAAATGGGCCTGTTGCAATCCGCAACAGGCCCTGTAAATTTCAGTTTAGCGGGCAGTGCCCGCGCACCACTCGGGCCTTCAGGCCGGAAAGTATCGTTACACCATTGGGCTCTCCCGGTTCGTTACTGCGTTTCAAATTTCAGTTTGGCGCTCTGTTGGATGGTTGCGCTGGTGCGGTAGC
>JAFPCP010000054.1 GCA_017423825.1 Clostridia bacterium
ACCTCGCACATTCGTTGCGTTGCAACGAATGGCAGGCCCAAACCCACAGACTTCTCCTCTTTGCCATGCTTTCATTTGGGCCGAGACGCCAACACAAGAAGCCACCCTGCGATTTTTGCAGGGTGGCTTTTTGCGTTTACACCATCTTTTATTCTTCGGGCAAGCTTCCAGCCAAGAGCCGGTTTGCACCGTAGTGCGAATCTCTACGCTCTTTTTGCAAGGTCATTCGTATCCTCGCTATGACGGTAGACAACAAATTTACAATACAAAAACTCGGTGACGAAATTGACCAACATAGTGCCAACCAGCACCACGTATTCATTTGCGCCGCCGTCGGTTAGCACTTTTGTCCACCAGGTAGATAAGGGTGTGAAAATAACATAAAAAAGTGCGACCTTCAACATGGCGACGGGGATATTGTTAGCCGATTTGAAAGTGAAACGCCGATTGACGGTGAAATTGTATAATACAGATAGTATCAAAGCGATTAAATAACTAACATGCGGTTTCCAATGCAACACCTCTAACCCAATGGTATCTGCCATAATCTGGATTATGCCGGCGGAAACGCTGAATAGGGTAAATTTGAGCACGCGCACGAATTCCTTATTTTTCATAGTGTGTCCGTCCTTTTCTAAAATTCCAGCTTATTATACTGCATTTTCCTAAAAAAAGCAAATCTATGGTTTGTCTGTTTTTTCTCGCACCATGTATGTGACGGCGCTTTTCGCCATATAGTATGACAGAGGTGATTGTAATGACTGTGAAAATTCATTGGAAACCCCTGCTTGTTTCGCTGGCCATCCCCTTGGGTGTGGGCGCTTTGTCGGCGCTTCTTTCGCGGCCCGGCATGGCAGATTTTCAAGAAACCGTAACGCAGCCGCCGTTATCCCCGCCTATGTGGTTGTTTCCGGTGGTGTGGACGCTGTTGTACTTGCTGATGGGGCTGGCCTCGTATCTCGTGTATACCTCAAACGCCGCCCGCACCGAGATTCGCAAGGCGTTAACCCTATATGCGGCCCAGTTGGCCGTCAATTTTTTCTGGTCGATTTTCTTTTTCAATTTTCGTTGGTATTTGTTTTCTTTTTTGTGGCTACTTTTGTTGTGGGGGCTTATTTTGGCAACGCTGTTCGCTTTCTATCGCATTCGGCCGGCGGCCGGGTATCTTCTGATACCGTATTTGCTTTGGGTGACCTTCGCGGGCTATTTGACCTTTGCTATTTATCTTCTCAATTGAGTAAAAAGGTGCCGGAACCTGTTCCGGCACCTTTTTTATACCTATTTGAGACAAAAGTATAGTGTGCATAATTTTCCAGCCCCTTTCATATATGTGTAAAGAAAACAGGATATGGGGTGATGTAGATGAAAGGTGCTGTGGAGGAACGAGCCATCGAATTGGGCGAGTTTATTCTGCAAAACAAAGCCACTGTACGGGCGGCGGCCCGTAAGTTTCATATTAGCAAATCTACTGTACATAAAGATGTGGCGGAACGATTGCAAACGGTCAATCCGCAACTATATGGCGAGGTGCGCCATGTATTAGAGGTGAACAAAGCGCAACGGCATATCCGCGGCGGTATGGCGACGCGACGCAAATATAAGGGACAGTAATGCGGCAAAAGAAATAGCCGGGGATGGTGGCTGCCATCCTCGGCTATTTGTTTGTGTTTATTTCTCTTTTTCTATTAATTTGCGGCCCATCAGCACGCCCATAACCGAAGCCATCATCAAACCGCGCGTCCAGCCGGAACTATCTCCCAGACAGTGAAGTCCGTGGATGTTTGTGTCCAGATTCGCGTCCATCTTCACTTTGTTTGAGTAGAATTTCAGTTCCGGGCTATACAATAACGTTTCGGTGCTGGCAAAGCCGGGCACAACCACATCCAGCATTTTAATAAATTCAATGATGTTGGTCATGGCCCGATAGGGCATCGCGGCGGTGATATCCCCCGCAACGGCATCTTTGAGAGTGGGTTTCAGATTGCTGCGGGCGAGCTCTTTGGCCCAGGTGCGTTTGCCGTCGAGGATATCGCCGTATCGTTGCACCATGATGTGGCCGGCACCGAGCATATTGGTCAGTTCGCCCACCTTTTGCGCGTAGGCAATTGGTTGGTTAAACGGCTCGGTGAAATTGTGTGATACCAAAATGGCCAGGTTCGTGTTGTGGCTTTTTTTATCCTTATAACTATGCCCGTTGACCACCGCGAGGTCATTGTCGTAGTTTTCCTGTGCGACAAATCCCCCCGGATTTTGGCAGAAGGTGCGCACCTTGTTTTTCCACGGCTTGGGATAACCGATGAGTTTGGATTCGTATAAGGCGCGGTTGACCTTTTCCATCACCTCGTTGCGGCATTCTACCCGCACCCCGATATCCACAGTGCCGGGGGCATGGGCGATGTGGTGCTGCGCACACAGGTGTTCCAGCCAGTCGGCGCCGCGGCGACCGGTGGCGATGACGATTTCCTTTGCGTGCACTTGTTGGACGCCGTTTTTATCCCGCAGACATACGCCTGTGCACACGTCCCCGTCCAAAAGGATGTTTTCGCATTCCGTATTGAATCGAATTTCCACGCCGTTTTCCAGCAAATGGTTTTGTATGGCGAGGTATAATTCTTGTGCTTTTTCGGTGCCCAAATGGCGAATGGGGCAGTCCACCAATTTTAGCCCCGCTTTAATAGCGTTGTGGCGTATTTCCTTGATTTCCTCGTTTTCAGTGACCCCTTCGATTTCTTTTGCGGCACCAAAATCCAAATAAATGCCGTCGGTGTAATCGATGAGCTGCTGTGCCAAATCTTCTCCAATGAGTGTGGGCAGGTCACCGCCCACCTCATAGGACAGGCTCAACTTGCCATCCGAGAACGCACCGGCACCGGAAAAGCCGGTTGTAATGGCGCAGGTGGGTTTGCAATTCACGCAATTGCCGGTTTCTGCTTTGGGGCAATGCCGTTTTTCCACCGGTTTCCCTTTTTCCACTAGTAAAATGTGGCTTTTCGAGCCTTGTCGCAACAATTCCAAAGCGGTGAAGATGCCGGCCGGCCCGGCTCCAATGATGATGATATCATACTGCATGATGATTCACTCCTCGTCTTTATTTGTGGTTGAATCGGTGTTGCTTCTTGGTTTGTAAATCGCATATAGGTCAAAGCCGTCCGGTGGCGTTGTCACGCGGGGCGGCATGGTGCGAGAGGCAGAACCTGCCGGCGGAAGAGCCGGTGGCGTGATTTGAGGACGTCGCGGGCGGGTGATGGCCGCCATCATCCAATAGAGTAGCAACAGAAGCAATGCGCCGCCAGATATACGCGCCCCTAACAAAAGGCCGGGGGTTTTATATGTGAATTGGATGGATATATCTTCGCCGGCGGGGCAGCGCACAGCCATAAAGCCGACATTCACACGATAAATAGCGGCTGGTTGCCCGTTTACGGTTGCTGACCAACCGTCCTCGTGCGGCACGCTGAAAAATACTAAATTTTCTTTATCCAGCGTGATGGTGGCGGAAAAGCGATCGCCGTCTGCCTTAAAATAGCTGGCGGCTGTCGCCGCGCGGTCGGTACAGGCCTGCGCAAACTCCTCGTATGTGTAGAACAATGCGTTGGCGTCGAGCGGTTGCAACGAGAGCGCCTGTGTGATGGTCTCTACCTGCTCGTCCGGAATGACCAAAGCGTGCAAAAGCACCTGTTCGCGGGAAGATTCTGTCAATGCCTCATATGCGGATTGGGGGATGTAGTGCGTATAGGTGAATCCCATGGGGATAAAATGTTGGTTTTCATAGATGGCAAAGCCGTCCTGGGTATCGTAATAAGTCCAGCCGGGCATGGCGCCAACGCCATCCAACTCGAAATAATCCTCGGGCTCTTTGAAATACAACTGCACGTCGTCGGCAGGTTGCACGTAATCAAACAGCCATCGGGTGGATAACAAACTGCGCAAGGGGTAATGACTGGCATCCGGGCGGGAGCCGACGGTGCGTGTCACCCCTATGGAACGGTAGAAATCCATCACCGAACCGGGCACGATGCTGTGGAACGCTTGTATGGAGGGAAGCCCCCAATACATGCCTTGGTTGTCCATCGCTTTGTTGGTGTCTATGCGGGCGAATGTATCCCCGTCCGGCAGAGTGAATCCGTTGCTTTCGATGAGCTTGTCAATGACGTAATCGTCAGGGTAGTTGGAGGTGGCTTTTCCAAAGGTTAAGTAAGCCCAACCGCCCGCCAGACACACGAATGCACACACCGTTGTGGCGCAGGCGACAAACCGCTGCCGATTGGTGCGGTGGGTGCGTATCAGCCACGCAGTCAACAACAGACAAACGACGGCAATCCCCACATACACCCAAAAGCGCACGGGACTGGTGGATAAACCCCATTGCAGGCGACCGGTTTCTTCATCGGGGGTCCAACTTTTCGGCATCAAGCCGATGAATAGGGCTATGGCGACGGTTATCCCACCGGACCAACCCAAAGCCCGCTTCCATTCGACCGGCGTTTCTCCCTCAAAACAGCGCAGGGTGGCCAAAATGAGCATGAGTGTTAACATATAGAACCAGCGGGCATAATATACCTGGTTAAACAACTGGAATAAGGCGTTGAAGCCCGGAATTAGGGCGAAAATGACCAGCAACACGAGCAACCGGCGCAACCAGTCGGTGTGGCGGCGGGATTGGAAATAGGCAATCGCGCCGGTGCAACCGAACACCGGTATCCAAGCGGTCATGGAAGACCATTTGTTGTTTGCCTCGGGAAAGAACGTGACCCGCGCGGGTATGTCCGGTGGAAAAAAGAAACTATGAACAATATCATACAGACGTTGTTCGGTGGAATAGATGAGGAAATCCCATCCTTCCAGAAACTGGCCGGTGCGGGTGTTTTGTATCACCGTCAGGAAAGAGGGCAGCAACAGCACCGCAGCGCCTGCTGTGCCTAACAGAGCTTCAAACCACAGCCCGAAAAAGCGACGCCCAAGGCGATGCCATTCCCCAGACAAAGCCCGCAGCACCCAATAAATCATGACGAAAATGGCCTGCGCGATGAAGAAATAATAATTCGAAAGGGCGGTCATCACCACAGCGAAGGCAAACAGCCCGCGCCGTCCTTCGGTCATGTATTGTTCCACCCCCAACAATAAAAGGGGAAACCAAATCATCGCTTCGTGGAAGTGATTGAAAAATATGTTATACAGAGAAAAACCGGAGAAAGCATATAAAAATCCGGCCAATCCGGCCAACGACTGGCTGAGAAAGCGGCGCGTGTAGGCGAACGCCGTCAATCCGGCAAAGGCTATTTTCAGCGCCAGTAAGGGGGCCATCATATACGGCACCCAAGCGTTTGGAAAGGGCAGGGTTATCCAGAAAAAGGGACTGCCCAACAGGTAAAACGAGTAGGAACCGATAAAGTTGGCGCCTAAATCGGTGTTCCAGTTCCACCCGATGTTGCCACTGCGTATCGCTTGGTGGGCTAATTGGTAAAAGGGGATTTGCTGGGCGTTGAAGTCCCCGTAATAGATGAAATAACCACGGTTGTACCATACAAAGGGGAGAAACAGCAGTATGGCGGCACCCAGTATGCCGAAGAATACCGCTGTGGCTAAACTTTTTTCTCTATGTAATGAGCGGGGCATGGTCTCCCTCCTTTTGACAAATAGGCATAATCCAATTCATTATATCACAGTTTGGCTTTGAGCACAAGGGCGGATGTTGGTTGCCCCATGATAAAAACAGTTGCGGTGATGTAGCAAATGTGATATGATAAAGAAAAGTTTGCGGGAGGGATGCGCGCGTGCACTATGCCACCATTAAGGTGAACGACATTGCCAACGGCACGGGTGTGCGGGTGTCGCTGTTTGTTAGCGGGTGCACCCATCGGTGCAAAGGCTGTTTCAACGCCGAGGCGTGGGATTTTTCCTACGGACAACCCTTCACCTCACAGACCGAGGCGTTTATCTTGCAGGCGCTCGCACCGGATTATGTTGCCGGCTTGTCCTTGCTCGGCGGCGAGCCTATGGAGCCTGCCAATCAGCGGGCGTTGTTACCGCTTTTGCGTCAGGTGAAGGCACAATTTCCTGAAAAAACGGTGTGGTGTTACACCGGCTATTGGTTGGATAGCGATTTGCTCGCGTCGGATGGCCGGGCGCGCACCGAGGCCACCGATGCCTTTCTGTCGCACATCGACGTGCTGGTGGACGGCCCCTTTGAAGAGAATAAAAAAGACATTCGTCTGCGTTTTCGCGGTTCTTCCAATCAGCGGATCATAGACGTCCCAGCGACGCTGGCGGCGGGCAAAATAGTACAAAAAGAATGGGGAGATTTTGCATGAAACAAGTAGTGCGGTATCAAAAATTACATGAGCGGGCGGTGCCGCCGACCTACGGAAGCGAAGCGGCCGCCGGTGCGGATTTATACGCTTTGCTGGAACAGCCGTTGACTCTCGCGGCGGGGGAAACCGCTTTGGTGCATACCGGGCTGGCGGTGGAGATACCGGTGGGCTATGTGGGGCTGATTTGCGCACGTAGCGGGCTGGCCACAAAGCGCGGCTTGGCACCCGCCAACAAGGTAGGTGTGATTGATGCGGATTATCGCGGGGAAATCATGGTGGCGTTGCACAACCATGGTCGCATGCATCAAACCATCGCGGATGGGGAGCGGATAGCGCAACTGGTTCTGGTGCCGTATTTGACGGCGGAATTCACCCAGGCAGAAGAGCTAAGCGACACTGTGCGCGGAGCGGGCGGTTTTGGCTCCACCGGAAGCAAATAAAGGCAATGCAAAAAGGCGGCGAGATATTCTCGCCGCCTTTTTTCTTGGGATGCCTTTTAGTTGGCTGGTGCTTCCAAGTCCAGATATCGCAGTATACCCGTGTAAATGCCGTAGGCAAACCCATACGGGTCGTTAACCAGTTTTTGCACGTCTTCGGCATTGGTGATGTAGGCCAATTCCACCAAGATAGCGGGCATTTGCGTGCGCCGCAGAACATAAAGGGATGGGTTGACACGCACACCGTTGTCTTTGGTGCCCATGCGCTGCACAATGGCATCCAGCACCTGACGGGCGAGGTCGGCCGCCACCGAGCCCTCGCGGTAGACGTATACTTCGGTGCCATTAATGGCGGGATTCACATTCGCATTGCAATGAATGCTGATGAAATAATCCGCGCCCCAACTGTTGGCGCCGTTGACGCGGGCGGCCAGGCTGGTAGCGTTGCTGGTGCCCAAAGATTCCTCCGGCGTATTACGCGAGGTGCGCACAGCAAAGCGACCGTCCTCCCGCAAAAGTTCGGCCAGGTACGTGCCCACCGCGTAGGTGATGTCCTGCTCCCGATAGCCGAATCCCTCGGCGCCCGCGTTCACCCCTTGGGGGTTGTGCCCTTGGTCTATGTAGATTTTAATTTGTTGCGCATCCATCATAAAAAATCACTCCTTCTTACCCAGTATATGCACCGGGCGGGAAAGGAGTGATTTGTTTCATATATGTAACAGCGCAATCAGTTTTTCTGTCGACTCGGTCGGCGTGTCGCCTTCGCTCTCGCAAAGGGTAATGTCGGCATATTGCTCATACAGGGCGGTGCGTTCATCGTACATGTCTTTGAGACCGAAACCGGGAGCAAACACCACACCGCGGGTGCGGGGGTCGCCGATGCGTTTTTCCAGCGTGGGGTAGGATATGTAGAGGTATACGATGGTTCCCAAGGCTTTGAGATGGGCCATCGCCACCGGTGAATACACCACGCTGCCACCCGTTGCGATGACGTGTCGATGCGTATTTACCGAACAGACGGCCTCTTCTTCACGCCTCAAAAAAACCTCGCGGCCGTCCTTGTCGATGATGTCTTGCAGTTCGCATTGGTTCAGATCCCGAATGACGTCATCGGTGTCGATGAAGGTGTATCCGAGCTGTTTTGCCAGGTGCCGCCCTAGGGTGCTTTTGCCGCAGGAGGGCATGCCGACGAGTACGATGTTATCCATGTTTATATACGATCCTTTCTGTGTATCCTTTTTGCTTGTTTATTTCACCCGGCGCACATCGTCCAGGTTACCCATAACGAGCAGGTGTTCCTGCTCGCCGAAAACATATTCCGCGTCCATGATGGGGTGCACCTGGCCGTCCTTCTTATAGGCTAAGATGTTCAGGCCATGGGTGGCACGTACGTTTAACTCGCGCAGGCTTTTTCCCACCCATTGACGGGGGGAAGAAATCTCAAAAATGCCATACGAGCCGGCCAGCGAGATATAATCAAACACCGTATCGTTGCACACGCTGACTGCCAGTCGATAGGCGATGTCTTTTTCCGGAAACACGACATAATCCGCACCGTTGTGCATCAGGAATTTTTCCTGTCGGTCCTTGCTCGCTTCGCTAAACACGCATCGGGCGCCCAGTTCTTTGAGTAGGTCGGTGATAATCAAACTATTCTGAAAATCCTCGCCGATGCACACGAAACAGGTGTCAAAATCCGGCACGCCGAAGGAGCGCAAAACCTCCGGATTGGTGCAGTCGCCGATTTTTGCGCTGGCCGCGATGTGCAACATATCCTCCACCTTGGTGGCGTCTCTGTCCACAATCATCACTTCGCCGCCTTGCTCGGTCAAACAACGGCAAAGATGGTGACCGAAGGAGCCCATGCCGATAATGAGAAAGGTTTTTTGTTTCATAATCATTCTCCTTTGCGTGTGTCTATCCTACGATGATATCCTCCACCGGATGCGTTACCGGCGGATTGGAACGGCGCTCCAACAGAGCGATTGAGAAGGACAAACTGCCGACGCGTCCACAATACATAAGGAACATCAGCAGGCATTGCCCGATGAGATGGATGCTACGGGTGATGCCGGTGCTCATACCGACTGTGCCCACAGCCGAAAAGCACTCTAACAGCAAATCCGGCAAGGACAGGGAAGGGTGCAACAAACACAAAGCCAAAGTGGCTGTCAGCGCGAGGGAAAGGTTGTTGGTGGCGACAGCGGTGGCTCGGTGCAAGGCGTTGGCGTGAATCCGGCGGCCAAATATGTAGGTGTCCCGCCGGCGTGTCATGCCGGTGATGGCGTATAGCACCAGCACGGCGAGGGTGGTGGTTTTGATGCCGCCGGCGGTGGAGCCGGAACTGCCGCCAACGAACATGAGCACGGTGGTCAGCAGTTTACTGCCATCGGTGAGGGTGCTGATATCGCTTGTGTTGAAGCCTGCGGTGCGGGGCGTGACGGCGTCAAACAGCGCACGCAGGATTTGTTCACGGATGGGATAAGCGGCGAGCGCCCGCCGTTCTAACAGCCAGAACAGGGCGGTTGCGCCGATGGTTAGCAACAAGGTGATGGACATCACCAGTTTGGTTTGCAGACGCCAGCGCCGCACGTGAAACGTGTTTTTCCACAAATCCTCCCACACCCAATACCCCAGGCCACCGATGGTGATAAGCGCCATCAACGTGAGGTTGATGAGCGGGTCATCGGCAAAGGCGGTGAAAGAGGAATAGGGGCCGCTGATGGGACCCATCAAATCAAATCCGGCGTTGCAAAAACCGGACACCGCGTGGAAAACGCTGTACCATATGCCTTTTGCTGCCCCGAACATGGGAATAAAGCGGATAGCCAGACACACCGCGCCTAAGCCTTCTACCGCGGCGGTGCCAATCACGATTTTTTTGGTCAACGGCAGTATGCTGCCTGTGTCTGCGGTGCTGATGCTTTCTATCATACGCTCGCGGTTGCGAATGCCGATTCGTTGCCGCAACAATAGCAGCAGCAGCGTCGCAATGGTCATGAAACCCAGCCCGCCGATTTGAATGAGCGTTAAAATAATTGCTTGCCCGAACACGGACCAGTATAGCGCGGTGTCCTGCACCACCAAACCGGTCACGCAGGTTGCTGAGGTGGCTGTGAATAGGGCATCGCTCAGTTGCGCCGGCTCGCCGGAGCGTGTTGCCGCTGGCAGACACAATAGGGCGGTGCCTGTCAAAATCAGCAGCAGAAAACCAAAAGCAATGACCTGCGCATTGGATAAGCGTTTCACTGGGTATAGCCCTCCTTGTCGGACAAATGTCGCTTGATAGCCTCGGCGGCGGGCCGCGTCATGCCTTTGACCAGCAGTAATTCTTCTATGGTCGCCCGGCGTATGTTGCGCAGGGAACCGAATTGCCGCAACAAGGCCTTGGCGCGTGTCGGGCCGATGCCGGGGACGTTCAACAAAGATGAGGAAATGGCGGATTTGCGCCGTTCCCGGTGGTAGCGGATGGCGCTGCGATGCACCTCTTCTTGTATAGAGGATAGCAGGGTGTAGGCCGCCCGCCGGTTGTTTATCACAATTTCCCCATCGTCCAGGGCAATCGCCCGCGTGCGGTGTTTGCTGTCTTTCACAAGACCGAACAGCGGGATATTCAGTCCAAACTGTTGCATCACCGGCAAAGCCGAAGCCACGTGCCCTTGGCCGCCATCCAATAAAATAAGATCCGGCAGACGTCCGAAACCGGTGGCGTTGTCTTTGTGCTCGGTATATTCCTGCAACCGCCTGGTAAGAACCTCGCGCATGGAAGCGTAATCATCCCCGCCGATGGGCGCGTGGATGCGAAAACGGCGGTAGGCACTGCGCAAGGGTTTTCCGTTTTCAAACACCACCATGGCGGCGACTGCATCGCTTCCGGCGGTGTGGGAGATGTCATAACATTCGATATACGTCGGTGTGTCCGCCAGGCCAAGCAGACGCCGGATTTCTTCCAGAGCGACGGTTTCGCGTCCGGATAGGCCGGCTTGTTGGGTGATGTGCTCGGCCGCGTTGCGGCGGCACATGTCGACCAAACGGGCTTGTTCACCGATTTGCGGTTGCACGATATGCACCCGCCGATTGGCAAGCCCCCCGAGCCATCTTTCCAGAAGCGGGGTATCCTCCACCGGCCCGTCCACGGTGATTTGCGGCGGGATACGATGGCGCGAGGTGTAATATTGTTGCAAAAATTCTGCGCGAGCGGTTTTGTCGTCTTCGAGTTTGTTGAACACAAATTGCTCCCGGTCACACAGGCGGCCGTCGGCAAAGCGAAACACCTCGAAACAGGCGTTGTCCGCTCCTTCGGCCAAGGCAATGACATCTTGTTCCGGTATATGGGATAAAACTACTTTTTGTTTATCCCCGAGGCGTTGGATCGCTTGTATCCGATCCCGCAGGCGGGCAGCCTGTTCAAAATCCAACCGTTCGGCTGCCGCCTGCATGCGTGTAGTCAGATCGGCCATAGTGCGGGTGCTGCCTTGGGTGAGAAATTGAATGGCCTGTTCCACCCGCTCTTGATAGGCGTCGGGGTGTATACGTCCCGTGCAGGGGGCACAACATTGGTTGATGTGGTGGTTAAGACAGGGGCGGTTGCTTCCCTTTTTGCCGTGGGCAAGAGGGCGGTTGCATGTGGAGAGAGCAAAAATCTTGTTTGCCTCGTCCACCGCCTGTTGTACCGTGTGTGAACTCATAAAAGGGCCGATATACCGCGCGCCGTCGTCCGCCGTTTGTTCCACCTTCGTCAGGCGGGAATAGGGCGGCGGCGACACACGGATATAGTGATAGCCTTTGTCGTCTTTGAGAAGAATGTTGTATTTCGGGCGGTGTTGTTTGATGAGAGAACATTCGAGCACCAAGGCCTCAAACTCATTCTCCACCACGATATACTCGAAGTTTTCTACGCGGCTGACCATTTGGTGTACCTTTTCTGTGTGTTGGTTGCCGGCGCCGAAATATTGACTGACGCGGTTTTTGAGTTTTTTGGCCTTGCCGATATAAATGATATGCCCGGCGGCGTCCTTCATGATGTATACACCCGGCTGTTGCGGCAAAGCCATCGCTTTTTGCCGCAGGGTATGTCCTTTTTCAGCAGACATAAACGGTTACCTCGTTTGCCAATATTTTCTGTCTAGGCTACGGTATTGAATGGCCTCCGCGATGTGGGGCGTGTCGATAAAGCGGCTGTTATCGAGGTCGGCAATGGTGCGCGCGACCTTCAAAAGTCGGTCATAGGCACGGGCGGACAGCCCCATGCGTTCGAAGGCACCTTTGAGCAACGTGTTGGCGCTTTCGGTCAGGGGACAGAATTCTTTTAGTCGGCTGGTGGGGATGCGTGCGTTGCTGGTGATATCGGTGCCGGCAAAGCGCGCCTGTTGTATCGCCCGCGCGGCGTTGACACGCTCCCGAATGGAGGCGGAGGATTCCGCCTTTTGGGAGGAAGCCAGTTGCTCAAATTCCACCGGTGGCACTTCGATATGTAAATCAATGCGGTCCAAAAGCGGACCGGACACTTTGTTCAGGTAGCGCTCCACCGCCTGTGCTGAGCAGGTGCAGCGGCGTGTCGGGTGGCCGTAATAGCCGCAGGGACAGGGGTTCATTGCGGCGACCAACATGATGGAGCAGGGATAGGACAAGGATGCGCTGACACGGGATATGGTCACCCGTCCGTCTTCCAACGGTTGGCGCAAACATTCCATGGCGGCGCGGCTGAATTCCGGCAATTCGTCGAGAAACAGCACGCCGTTGTGTGCCAAAGAAATTTCTCCCGGTCGGGGTGTGATGCCACCGCCGGCGAGGCTTTGTGGGGAGATGTTGTGATGCGGGGAGCGGAACGGCCGATACGGCAACAACCCCGCGCCACTCGATAAGGTGCCGGCGATGGAGTGGATTTTGGTACACTCTAAGGCTTCTTGTCTGGTCATATCCGGCAGAATGGAGGGTAAGCGCTTGGCAAGCATGCTTTTACCGGAGCCGGGGGTGCCGAGAAGCAGCACGTTATGCGAGCCCGCCGCCGCAATTTCCATCGCGCGTCGAGCCGCCTCTTGTCCCATAACGTCGGCAAAATCTATAAGCGCGGCGCTCTCCTCAGGGGTGAAATCATTTGCTGACAAGGCCGAGAGCTGCGCCTCGTCTCGTAGATGTTGCAACAAAGTGACAATATCCGGCACTGGGTATACGGTGATGCCATCCACGACAGCCGCTTCGCGTCCGTTTTCGGCGGGTACGTACACCTCTTGAATACCGGCGTCCCGCGCGGCGAGCACCATCGGCAGTATGCCGCGTATCGGACGCACAGCGCCTTGCAAAGACAATTCGCCTACAAAAGCGGCGCGTTTGATGTCGGCTTTCAGTTGTCCGCTGGCGCAGAGGATAGCCAGCAACAAAGGCAGGTCATACACCGAACCTTCTTTACGCACATCTGCGGGGGCGAGGTTGATGGTGATACGGCTCACCGGATAGGTGAATCCGGCATTTTTTATGGCCGCGCGTACGCGGTCGCGCGATTCCCGCACGGCGGCGTCCGGTAGACCGACCACGTCAAAGCCCGGCAGACCTTGGGAGAGGTCCGCTTCCACATCGACCATAAAGCCGTCGATGCCGCGCAGTCCCATACTTTTCACACCGGCAAACATACAAACCCTCCTCTTATCAGCGGTTTTTCCAATAACGGATACCTTTATACAATTCCATAACCAGTAATGGCAGTAGAGCCAGCCCCACCACAACGCCCCAAGCGGCAATGCGCATCGGGACGAGAGAAAACACATCCTGTACGCCGGGGATGAGCAACACACCTAGCAAAAGCAGCAGAGAGGCGGCGAACGCCCCCAGCATGCTGCGGTTGGTGTGCAAGCCAATGCGGAACAGCGAGTGGGAGGAGCGCATATTCAGAGCGTGTACGAGTTGGGCGAGCGCCAACGACGCAAAGGCCATGGTTTCCCCTAGGGGGACGCTGTGCCATACGCGCGAGCCGATGAAATAGGCCACGAGCGTGAGCAAGGCGAACAAAGCACCTTGCCACAAAGCCCCTACCCCGACACCGCCGGCAAACAGGCTTTCCTTGCGGTCGCGGGGGCGGCGGTGCATGATATCTTTTTCCGGCGGCTCAACACCGAGGGCCAATGCCGGCAGACTGTCGGTCACTAAGTTCATCCACAACAGTTGGATGGGCAATAGCGGCGATTCCCGCCATATAAGCATTGCTGCAAACACGGTCAGGATTTCGCCTAAATTACAGGATAACAGGAAACTGACGGCTTTACGAATGTTATCGTAGATGCCACGCCCTTCGCGTACGGCTGCCACAATGGTGGAGAAATTATCGTCCATCAGCGTGATATCCGCCGCGCCTTTGGCCACATCGGTGCCGGTGATGCCCATGGCACAGCCTATGTCTGCCGCTTTCAGGGCGGGCGCGTCGTTGATGCCGTCGCCGGTCATGGAGACGACCTTCCCTTGGTTTTGCCACGCTTTGACAATACGAATTTTATCCGCCGGGGTAACTCTCGCATACACCCGATAGCGGGCGATGTTTTTGTTTAGTTCTTCATCGGATAACGCGGCGAGTTGCTGGCCGGTGATGGCGAGTTCCCCTTCGTGTAGAATGCCGAGTTCCGTCGCAATGGCACTGGCGGTGGCCACGTTATCTCCGGTTATCATAACGGTGCATATACCGGCCGTTTCACACTCTTCGATGGCGGTTTTGACCTCCGGCCGGGGCGGGTCTATCATCCCGACAAGACCGGCCAGCGTAAGATTGTTTTCCAATTCCTCGCTTGTATAGTCGGTCGGCGGGGTGTCTAACAATTTGAAGGCCACAGCTAAGACACGCAAAGCGCCCGCCGCCATAGCGGTGTTGGCCTGTTCTGCCTCGGGGATGTATCCGCGGGTGCATCGGGCGAGCACCATCTCCGGAGCACCCTTCACGATGACCACCGTCTGGTCGTCGATGGTGTGCACGCTGGTCATGCACTTACGCTCGGAATCGAACGGGATTTCCCCGATACGGGGCATGTCCGTCAAAAGTGTCTGCTTATCTTGCCCGATTCGGCGCAAATAAGATAGAATGGCGAGTTCCGTCGGGTCGCCGAGTGCCTGCTCCTGTCCGTCGGTGACGGCGAGTGTCGCGTCGGTGCACAGGGCGGCCAGTTGCAAAAGTTGTTCCAACCCGCGGGAAGGGGCGCTGCCGTCCAAGTCAACCGTTTCCCGGCTGACAAACGCCTTGCGCAGCGTCATGCGGTTTTGGGTGAGGGTGCCGGTTTTGTCGGAACAAATAACCGAGGCGCTGCCCAGCGTCTCTACCGCGGGCAGACGGCGCACGATGGCGTTTTTCTTCACCAAACGTTGTACGCCGAGCGCCAGCACGATAGTCACGATGGCCGGCAGGCCTTCCGGAATGGCGGCCACCGCCAACGAGATGGCTGTCATGAACATATCGAGAACGCCTAATCGGAAAATAAGTCCGAATAGGAAAATAAAAATACAAATCCCCAGCGCCAATAGACCGAGCAGTTTGCTCATGTGCGCCATCTTCTGTTGCAAGGGGGTATCTTTGTCTTGTTCGCCCTCCAACATGTCGGCGATGTGCCCCATCTCCGAACGCATGCCGGTCGCTACCACAACGGCGACTGCCTTGCCGGCGGTGATGCCGCACCCGGCATACAGCATGTTGGTGCGCTCCGCCAGGGGGGTGATGTCCTCAAACACCGAATCTGCCACTTTTTCTACCGGCAGAGATTCCCCCGTGAGAGCGGATTCGTTAGATTGCACGTTGTAGGCTTCCAGCAAGCGGCAGTCGGCGGGTGTCAAATCGCCCGCTTCCAGTTCCACAATGTCGCCGGGCACCAACTCGTAGGAAGGGAGCGCGGTGAGCACACCGTTTCGCCGCACACGGGCGGTCGGCGCGGAAAGGTTTTTTAGCGCTTCCAAGGCTTTTTCCGCTTTGTTTTCCTGTGCCACGCCCAACACCGCGTTAAGCAATACGATGGCGATGATGACCAAAGGCTCTATCCAGTCGCCTGTCTTTTGGTTGATAAATTGCTCGTAAAAACAAAGCGCGAGCGAGATGCCGGCCGCAATCAACAAAATGACCACCATGGCATCTTTCATCTGGCGCAGAAATCGTTGAAAAAAGGTGAGCGGCGGCTTTTCTTGCAGACGGTTTTCACCGTATTCCGCAAGCCGTTCGGCAGCCTGCTCGTCGGTCAGACCGTTCGCAACGTCCACCCGTAAATCCTGTGTCACTTGTTCGGCTGTGTGGCTATGCCAAATCATGGGAAACGCCTCCTCTGTTTCAACGGGAACAATTCCATTTTGCATATACGATAAAAGTATACCACGATTTTTATCACAAACCAAGGTTTCCCTCTATCTTTCTGTAAAAATTTTGTTTTTTCTCTTGCATTTTTTACCGATTAGGAGTATAGTGAATTAGCACTCTATCGATGCGAGTGCTAATTCACGAGCAAAAATGAGGGATAGACATGGCCAATAAGCAATTCAAGGCAGAGTCCAAACGATTGTTGGATTTGATGATTAACTCCATTTACACCCACAAGGAGATTTTTTTGCGGGAGCTCATTTCCAATGCGAGCGATGCGTTGGATAAGCTGTATTATCAGTCTTTGCAAGGGGCTCTCACCGGCATTAGTCGGGACGAGTTTAGCATTCATCTGACGGTGGATAAAGACACCCGTACGTTGGTGATTGCGGATAACGGCGTCGGCATGTCCAAAGAAGAATTGGAAACCAACCTCGGCACCATTGCCAAGAGCGGGTCGCTGGCATTCAAAAAAGAGAACGAGCCGACGGCCGACGTGGACATCATTGGCCAGTTCGGTGTGGGATTTTATGCGGCGTTCATGGTGGCGGACAGCGTGACGGTGACCAGCCGTCGTTTTGACAGCGACGAGGCTTACGTGTGGCGCTCCAAGGGGGCTTCGGGGTATACCGTCGAGCCGGGCGAAAAGGCCGCACGCGGCACCGAAATTTGCCTGCACATAAAAGCCAGCACCCCCGATGAGGATTACGATGCGTTTTTGGATACCTACCGTTTGCGCGGGTTGGTCAAGAAATATTCCGATTATATTCGCTATCCCATCCGTATGGAGATAGAAAAAAGCCGCCCCAAAGAGGGTGCTGAGGGTGAGTATGAAACCTACACCGAAGAGGAAACGCTCAACTCCATGGTGCCTTTGTGGAAAAAGAGCAAGGGCGAGGTAACCCAGGAGGAATACGAGGCTTTCTATAAAGAAAAATTCATGGATTACCAAGCGCCGGCGCGGGTGATTTATTCCTCCACCGAGGGCGCGGCAACCTATAACGCATTGCTGTTCGTTCCGGCGCATGCTCCTTTTGATTTTTACACAAAAGAATATGAAAAAGGGTTGCAGTTGTACGCCAACGGCGTGCTGATTATGGACAAATGCGCCGACTTGTTGCCGGATTATTTCAGTTTCATCAAAGGACTTGTGGATTCACAGGACCTGTCGCTTAACATTTCGCGTGAGATGCTGCAACACGACCGGCAGCTGAAAATCATTGCCGGTCGCCTGGAAAAGAAAATCCACACCGAACTGCTGGCGATGCTCAACAACGACCGAGAGGCGTATGAGGCCTTTTTTGCTGCGTTTGGGTTGCAACTGAAATATGGCTTATACGCGGATTACGGCACCCACAAAGACGTGTTGCAGGATTTGGTGTTGTTCCCCTCCTCCGCGGAGAAGAAACCGGTCTCCTTGCAGGAGTACGTCTCCCGCATGAAAGAGGAGCAGAAGTATATCTATTATGCCTGTGGCGAAACGGTGGAAAAAGCCGCCAATCTGCCGCAAACCGAGCTGGTGGCGGATAAGGGGTATGAAATTCTGTATCTAACCGCCGACGTGGATGAGTTTGCGCTGAAAATGTTGCACACCTATGCGGAAAAGGAATTCAAATCTGTGACGGCGGGAGACTTGGCCTTTGAGGCTGAGGCGACCGAGGACAATCCGCCCACCGAGGAACAAACCGCGCTGTTTGCGGCGATGGCCGCCGCATTGGAGGGCAAAGTGTCGGCGGTGCGTGCATCCAAGCGGCTCAAAACCCACCCGGTGTGCCTGGCGAGCGAGGGAGAGCTTTCGCTCGAAATGGAGCGAGTGCTCAACGCCCAGCCCGGCGAGCAACGCGTGCAAGCAAAGCGGGTGTTGGAAATCAACGAGAATCACCCGATTTATCAAAAACTGTTGCAGTTGCAAGCGGGGGATGCCGACGCCCTCAACACCTATGCGTTTTTGTTGTATAACCAGGCGTTGCTGGTCGGCGGTCTGCCGGTGGAAGATCCGGTGGATTTCTCGGCACGGTTGTGCGCTTTGTTAGCGGAATAACGATGTCTCAAAAAGTGCAGGCAGTGCGGCGTCTGCACTTTTTGTATAGGGGATTGCAAAACAAGCGGATATTCGGTATAATAAAAGAAACAGATTGCGGCTGCGTGCCGCCGTAAGGAGACAGACGGATGGATACTTTCATAGAACAGATTGTGCAACAGAAAAAGACAGCGTTGGATTACCTGCTTATCGGGGGCTGTTGGTTGTTGGCAGTGGTTTTAACGGTGATTTGTTGGTTGTTCGTGCCGCCGTTTGCGCTGTTTGTGCTGTGCGGTAGCGGGTTCGTCGCTTGGTGGTTGAGCACCGCCCGCAATAAAGAATATGAATATTGTGTCACCAACGGAGACGTGGACATCGACCTCATCACGGCTAAGCGCGCTCGTAAGCGGGTGGTGTCGGTTGCGGGGCGTAAGATTGAGACCCTTTTGCCGTATGATACCGCAAAATCCACCGCCGGGTATCAGCGCGTGGTGGTGGCGGCGCCGTCTCTGCGTGAGGCGGGGCTGTGGAGTTTTACCTATCACAGCAAGAAAAACGGCCACACGCTGGTGGTGTTTCAACCGGAGCAGCGTGTGTTATCGGCGCTGTATCAAGGACTGCCCAAATTGGTGCAGATGGACACACGGCGCGCGATGGAAGCGTTGCATATTTCCATAGAATAACAAGCCATGCCATGCGCTGATTGCGTGTGGCATTCTTTGTATAAGAAAGGAGATGGGCGTATGAAACAAGCAACAGCGGCGCAAATGCGTGAAATCGAACGGTTGGCGGTTGCCGCAGGGGATACGTATGTAGATCTGATGGAACGTGCCGGTCGTGCGGCGGCTCGTTGGATGGTGGAGAGCCGTTTTTGGTCGGGTGGCTCAGTGACGATTGTGTGCGGCAAGGGAAACAACGGCGGGGATGGCTACGTGCTGGCACGACATCTGTGCCGTTATGCGGCGGTGACCGTGGTGCAGGCGTTGGGTGCGCCCGCAACCGAAACCGCCGGCTACCAGTATCGGCGGCTGTTAGATGAATGTGCCGCCCGATCGGGGGGGATGGCGTTTTCTGTGACGGTGCTGGATTGGCAGCAAGAGCCGTATTTATGCCGCGCGGCGGTGAGTGAGGCGTCGGTGCTGGTGGATTGTTTGTTCGGCATCGGGTTCCATGGGCGGTTGCCGATGGTGCTGTTGCCGCTGTTACAGCAGATACGGGAATCCACCGCTTGCAAGGTGGCGATTGATATGCCCACCGGTATTGATGCGGACACCGGCCTGGCGGAGCCGGATGCCTTGGCGGCGGATTATACGCTCACCTTCACCGCACATAAGGCGGGACTTACCCCGTCCTATGGCGGGGAGATACAGGTGTTGCCCATCGGCATTCCGGACACCATTATTGAGACGGTGTTGGGCAATGCCACCATCAGCGAATCGTTGGTCGCGGGGTGTTTTTCTGCTCGTCAGCCGGACAGTCATAAGGGCACATACGGGCGCGTGCTGGCGGTGTGCGGCAGTTATGGCATGGCGGGTGCGGCGCTGTTGTGTCTTCGCGCAGCGTTGCGCGGAGGAGCCGGTCTTGTGACGGCGGCGGTGCCCCGTTCGGTGTATCCTCTGTTGGCGGCGGCAGTGCCGGAGGCGGTGTTTTCGCCTTTGCCGGAGACGCCGCAGGGACAGCTCTCCGCCGACGCCGAAGGGCCGCTTTCGGAGGCGGTGCGCGGTGCTTCGGCGGTGGTGATAGGTCCCGGCCTGGGCCGCGGAGAGGCGATAACGGATTTGGTCATGGCGGTGTGCCGTGACAGCCATTGTCCGGTGATTTTGGACGCGGACGGCATAAATGCGATTGTCCCGCATATGTTGATAGAGGAAGCGGTTTCCGCTCCTCTGATCTTAACCCCCCATCCCGGTGAAATGGCGCGGCTTTTGGACACCACGGTGTATGACGTGCAACAGCATCGAGAGGAAATCACCCGCCGGTTTGCCGACGAATACGGCGTGACGCTGGCGCTGAAAGGGCATCACACCTTGGTCGCTGCGCCCGGTCGGCCGTTGTTGCAAAACCCGACCGGCAATCCCGGCATGGCTACCGGTGGAAGCGGCGACGTGCTTGCGGGGTTGATTGCCTCTCTGGTGGCGCAGGGCATGGAGGCATATCAAGCGGCTTTGTGCGGTGTATATTTGCACGGAGCGGCAGGAGACCGTGCGGCGGCGCGTGTGTCACAACACAGTTTACTGCCGTCGGACATCATTGAGGAGCTGGGAGGCCTGTTTCTGAATTTTGAGAAATAGGAGCCTGGTTATATGAAACGGATGCTTTTTCCGCTGCTTGCGGTGTTGTTTATCTCTCTGTTGTTTGGGTGCGCGCGCACCCACCCGGATAATGCGGCGGCGCCGGTGACAAACGGATTTACCTGTCAGGCGTCTATCCACTATCACGAGTTGGAATTGCAGGGGCAACTCAGCCGACAGACAGATGGCAAACTGTTGATGGCGTTCACCGCACCGAAATCTCTGACCGGTATTACGCTTGGTTGGGACGGCAATCATATGACCATGGAGCTGGGTGGCATGGGTGTGGCCGTGCCCACCGAAAAAGTGCCGCAAGGGGCGTTGATACAGCGCTTGTTGCAGGTGCTTTGCGCCCCCCACACAAACGGCACTGTGACAGATGAGGGGTATGTGGTTACCGGAGAAATAGACGGACAGCCATACACCTTTGTGTGTGATCCGGATACCGGATTGCCTCGTTCGCTGTCCTTGCCGGAGGAGGAATTGGAAGCCGTCTTTTCACAAGCGAGCTTACTGACAAAATAAAAAAAGCCTTGCCCTCAGGGCAAGGCTTTTTTTGTGGCACACACGTTTCTTTTTTGCATAGAATGGCATAGGCGTTGTATAAAAAACGGACAGGCCGCCCATACTGTGTTTGTACGCAGAAAGATAGGAGCAAAAAGGAGTGTGAGCCCTATGACAGTACATCGGGGCGACATATATTATGCAGATCTCAGCCCGGTGGTGGGATCGGAACAGGGCGGTGTACGACCTGTGCTGATTGTGCAGAATGACGTAGGCAATCGGTTCAGCCCTACGGTTATCGCCGCGGCCATTACCAGCCAAAAAGATAAAACGAGTTTGCCCACACATATCCAGTTGCAGGCCACCGGCAGCGGGCTGGCAAAGGATTCCATTGTCTTATTGGAACAAATCCGTACATTGGACAAGCGGCGCTTGAAAGAGCGCATGGGGCGACTGGATGAGGTGTCCATGAACCGTGTGGATCAGGCGTTGCAGGTGAGTTTTGGCCTACCGATACCGCCCTCGGCCTCTGCAACGGAGTCGCAAGCGACATAACGCCTGTGCCGTTTCATCTTTTACACAACCGTGGCAGCATCCGCCAACAAAAAACACCGACAGTACCCTTTTGGGCTGTCGGCGTTTTTACGTACAAGGGAAATAGGGGTGGTTAGACCTCTTTTAGTTTTTGAATCAGCATGCGCGCGCATTTGTATACGTCGCCGCCGCCCATGGTGAGCACCAAATCCCCCGGCTGTGCGTGGGCGGCTACGTAAGCCGCGATTTCCGGGAAGGTGGGCAGGTATATCCCGTTTTCCAGTTTTTCTGTGATTTGGCTGGCGTGCACGCCCCATTTGTTTATCTCGCGCGAGCCCATGATTTCGCTGACAATGGCGTGGTCCGCGGCGCTAAGTGCCTCGGCGAACGCATCCAGATGGCGGGCGGTGCGGGAGAAGGTGAAGGGCTGGAATATCGCCCAAACCTGTCGGTACGGCATCTTTTTTGCCGCCTGTAACGTGGCGATGATTTCGGTGGGATGATGCGCATAGTCATCCGCTACCGTGATGCCGGCATGGGTGCCTAAAAACTCAAATCGGCGACCGGCTCCGCGGAAGGCGGTCAGCCCGGCGGCAATTTGTTCATACGTCATGCCGCACCAATCCGCCGCGGCAGCCACCGCGAGCGAATTGAGCACGTTGTGCATGCCCGGCACACCGAGCCGAACAGGCCCTAACAGGCGCCCCTCTTTATACAAATCGTACGCGCCATATGCGCCGTCCACCTCGTGAATGTTTTTCGCCTGCCACGTGCAGGCGTCCGACAGACCGAAAGAAATGCGTTTGTCTGCCGGGATGTCGGCAACGGCTTGGCGGCTATTTTCGTCCTCGGCGTTGTAGATGACCGGGCCGGTGGTTTGGGCGGCAAAGCGCGCAAAAGAACGTATAACACCGTTCAGGTCTCCGAAATATTCCAGATGGTCGGCATCCACGTTGAGAATGATGCTCACGGCGGGTGTCATTTCCAAATAGTGGTCTTGAAATTCGCAGGCTTCGCACACCATCGTGTCGTTGCTGCCGGCGTGACCGTTCGCGTTAATGGCCGGTAACCGTCCCCCGATAAAGATGCTGGGGTCGGTCCCCCCGTCCAGCAGAATCTGGCACAGCATGGCGGTGGAGGTGGTTTTGCCGTGGGTGCCGGCAACCGCCACCGTGTTGGAGAATTGCCGGGTGATCCAGCCCAGCAGTTTCGCCCGTTCGAGCATAGGGATGTCTTGTTGCTGTGCCGCAGTCCGTTCCGGGTTGTCCGCCGGGATGGCGGCGGTATACACCACCAGGTCGGCACCGGCAATGTTGTCTGCCGCGTGCCCGATGGTCACTGGAATGCCTAAACCGCGCATACGGGTGACGTTGTCCGATTCGTTGTTGTCCGAGCCAGAGAGGGCGTACCCTTTGGCGTGCAAAATCTCGGCGAGCGGGCTCATGCCCGAACCGCCGATACCGATGAAATGAATACGCCGGACGCCGTCCAGCCAGTTGGAATGGTTTTGCATACTGTCATCCTTTCTGTAAGGATCTCGGTTCATAACATATTCATTATATTGCTTTTCAAAGAAAAAATAAATACCTTTTTGTGTTTTCGGGCAAAAAAATCCGTGTTTTTGCGTTTCTTCTTCCTGTGTGGGCGGATAAGCGTCTTTTTTCGCCCATATATATGGGGTAGGAAATTAGCGAAAGGGTGATAACGCGTGAAATGGCGAATTGGGATAGCGGTTGGTTGCGCGGTGGCGATGCTGTTTATGGGATTGCCGGCGGCGGCCGGTAGCACCGTGCTGTACGATGAGGAAAGCGGAGAGACGGTGGAGCAACTGCTTGCGGAAAATGCGACGGTGTGGCCGACGATGACTACGCCGGAAACTACCGCGGGGTTGGAGATTCATGCCAAATCGGCGGTACTGATGGACCAGGGAAGCGGGACGATTTTATACGAAAAAAACAGCCGGGAGCATCTACCGATTGCCTCGGTGACCAAGGTGATGACCTTGCTTCTGGTGATGGAGGCAATTGACGGCGGCCGCCTTTCCTGGCAGGAAACGGTGACCTGTTCCGACCGAGCGGCCTCTATGGGCGGCTCGCAAATTTGGTTGGAGCCGGGGGAGATCATGACCGTGGAGGAGTTGGTGAAGGCGGCGGCGGTGGTGTCCGCCAACGATGCCTGCACCGCCTTGGCGGAACATATCAGCGGCACCTTGGAGGCGTTTGTAGCGGCCATGAACGAGCGGGCGGCTCAGCTCGGGATGCAGAACACGCGCTTTGTGGATTGCAGTGGCTTGGATGACAGCGGGTATTCTTGCGCGTATGACGTGGCGCTTATGTCCCGTGAGCTGATGACACACCCGGACATCGAACGCTTTACAACCATCTGGATGGATTCTCTGCGCGGCGGCGAATCGCAACTGGTGAACACCAACAAACTGGTGCGGCATTATACCGGCGCGACGGGACTCAAAACCGGCACCACCCAGCAGGCCGGCCATTGCCTGGCGGCAACCGCCAAGCGGGAAAAAACCGCGTTTGTCGCTGTCGTGCTCGGGTGTGACACCACCGCTCATCGGTTTGACGGTGCGCGGGCGTTGCTGGATTATGGTTTCAGCGGTTTTGTCTCCTATACGCCGCCCGCGGAGCAACTGACCGTTTCGGCGGTGCCGGTCCTTCATGGGCAGGCCGAGCAGGTGAAAGTGGAGGTGGAAACGCCGGCATCCATGCTGCTCAAAAAAGGTACCGACAGTCAGGTGACCTCTTCTGTGGAGTTGGCAGCGGACGTGCAGGCGCCGGTCGAAAAAGGGCAAGTGCTCGGCACTTGGCGGTTGTTGTTGGGGGATGAGGTGCTGGGAGAATACCCCATTCGTGCGGTGCAGGCGGTGCCGGCTGTTACCTTCCGCTGGGCGTATGCGTGGTTGCTTAGCTGTTTATTGGCATAAAAATGAAACAATTCTTAATTAGCGGTTGCAAAATCCCAAAATATAGTGTAAAATGAATGTAACATATTTTCTGTATGCATGCAACATTCTTCCATTGTGAAAACCCTCTTTTTCGAGGATAATATAGTTGTATTCGTAAATAAAAGAGTATAACTATATTGAGCGGATGTGTCCGCTGAAAGGTCGGGTAATCATGGCAGTTAAATTGGAAACACGGTATGCAGAAAAATTTGTGAAAGAACAAGATTTGGCGGCGTTGCAACCGGAGGTTGTACGCGCACACGAGTTGTTGCATAACGGCACCGGCGAGGGGAGCGATTTCCTCGGTTGGGTGGATCTGCCTGTGAACTATGACAAAGAAGAATTCGCCCGCATTCAAGCGGCAGCCAAACGTATCCAACAGGACACCGACGTGTTTATCGTTATCGGCATCGGCGGTTCGTATTTGGGCGCTCGCGCGGCGATTGAATTTTTGAAATCCAACAACTACAACAACAAGAAAAAGGACACCCCGGACGTGTATTTTGCCGGCAACAGCATCTCCGGCACACAACTCAGCGAGTTGTTGGAGATTTGCGAAGGTCGGCGGGTGTCGGTGAATGTGATATCCAAATCCGGCACGACCACCGAGCCGGCGATTGCCTTCCGCGTGTTCCGCGAGTGGTTGGAAACCACCTATGGCCACGAAGAGGCAGTGCGCCGCATCTATGTGACCACCGACAAGGCGCGCGGCACGCTGAAAGCTCTTGCCGATCGCGAGGGGTACGAAACCTTTGTGGTGCCGGATGATGTGGGCGGTCGTTTCTCAGTGTTGACTGCTGTCGGCTTGTTGCCGATTGCGGTGGCCGGTTGTGACATTGCCACCTTGATGCAGGGTGCCGCGGATGCCCGCACGGCGTTTGCCGAGCCGGATCTGGCGAGCAACGATTGTTATCGCTATGCGGCGGCGCGCACCGCTTTGTATCGCGGCGGCCGTGCGGTTGAGATGCTGGTTAGCTATGAGCCGCAGTTTGCCATGATGAATGAATGGTGGAAACAGTTGTACGGCGAAAGCGAAGGCAAGGACGGCAAGGGGCTGTTCCCGGCTTCGGCGATCTTCTCCACCGACCTGCATTCCCTCGGGCAATATATTCAGGAAGGCACCAATCTCTTGTTTGAAACCGTGGTGAAATTGAACACCCCGCAACGAGAGTGGTATATCAAAGAAGATGCCGAAAACGGCGATGGGCTCAATTTCTTAGCCGGCAAAAGCCTGTCCTTCGTCAACGAAAAGGCTTTTGAGGGCACGGTGCTCGCCCACACCGACGGCGACACCCCCAACCTCGTGTTGGAGATTGCCGCTATGGATGAACACACGCTCGGCTACCTGTTCTATTTCTTTGAAAAAGCGTGCGCGATATCCGGGTATATGCTGGGCGTCAACCCCTTTAACCAGCCCGGCGTAGAGAGTTATAAAAAGAACATGTTTGCTTTGTTGGGCAAACCCGGTTATGAGGAAGCTCGGGCCGCTCTGGAAGCGCGTTTGGGCAGATAAAAATGGGATTATCCGTCTGCGGACGGTTTCCAAACATATCTAATTTATAGGAGGAAAACACTATGATCACTTTAATTCTCGGTCGCAAGGGCTCCGGCAAAACGAAAAAATTGATGGCGATGTGCAATGCCGCTGTGGAGCAATCTAAGGGGAATGTGGTCTTTATCGAAAAAGACAATACATTAACATATGATTTGAGTCACAAAGCGCGTTTGGTAGCGGCGGAGGATTATATGATCAAAGGGTTTGACGCCCTGTACGGATACATCGCCGGTATGTGTGCCGGTAACTATGACATCACCGATATCTTTGTGGATTCCGTCTTGAAAATCGGCGGTTCCGATTTGGAGGAGTTGGCGAATTTCGTGGAGAAATTAGGCAAACTCAACACCCGCATCGTGATGTCGATTTCCGCAGCGAAAGAGGACATTCCCGCTCGCGTGGCGGATTTGGCGGAGGAAATTTAAGCGCTCGGCGCATAAATGAATTTCCCTGGCAAACAATGAATAATGGAAACATGTAAGAAGAGCGGACGGCGGGGGATGCATCCCTCGCCGTTTGTGTGAATGGAGAGGAATGGCATGGCGATTTGGTATGAAGGCAATCGAAACAACGTGAAAAATGAGCGCCAGCAGGACGGAATTACCTATTATATCCGCGGCGTCCACGAGGTGGACGGCGTGCGGTACGAGCGGTATGCGGTGAAAACGCATTTCATCGGCCGCGGCGAGGATTATGTCGAGGTGTTGCGGCAATACGTGTTGCCGTTATATCAACCGGGCGACGTTGTTACGCTCGGGGAGAAGGTCATCTCCATGTGTCAGGGCAACATCGTCAGCATCGACGAAGTGCACGTGGGCTTTTGGGCAAAATTTCTGTCCAAGTTCGCGTATCGCAGCGCCACCGGCACCGGTCTGTCGGAACCGCACAAACTGCAACTCACCATTGATCTGAAAGGGTTGCCGCTCGTGTTGTGGGCGTCCTTTTGCAGCGCCGTAGGCAAGGTGTTTGGCAAACGCGGCGTGTTCTTTGAGATTCTTGGTCGGGATATTGCCGGCATTGACGGTTTTTATCCCGAGTCCATGTTCGAGACCTATCGCACAACGGCGGTGCTCAGTTCCAGCGAGCCGGAAAAGGTGTGCGCGGACATCTATGAAAAACTGGGTATTTCCTGTGTGCTGGTGGATGCCAACGATATCGACGTCGAGGTGCTCGGAAAGTCCCCGGATTTGGCCGACGTCAGCGACGAAAACCTGGCCGAGCGCATTCGGGACAACCCCGCCGGACAGGACGATGAACTCACGCCGTTTATCCTCGTGCGCGATATCGGTGACCAGCCGGCGCAGGAATATGAACCGCTTGTGGCGGTGGATGCCCCCAAACATTGATTGATCGGCGCAGAAAATAGCCGGAATTGCAAATTCTCTATTGACAAATTAGCACAATGCTTATATAATATCATGCGTAACAACTTGAGGTGAACTATGCTTGTACAGTGCAGAGACCTGTTCATGGGTGAGATAACGCGTCTCCCCCTTGACACAGAGTTAGACCTGTCATCGGTAGAGTTCCGGGGAATGCAACCCTTCACGCAACCTGTGCATGTTACCGGAGAGATTACGGTGCGAGCGGGTGTGGTGCAGTTGTCGGTACAAGCGTCTCTCGTGTTTGAGGGACAGTGTGATCGGTGTTTGGCGCCGTTCACTCACGCTTATACCATTCCCATGGAACACGTGCTGGTGGCTACCCTCGCCAATGAGGAAAACGACGACTACATTCTGCTCGATAACTACCAATTAAATCTGGATGATTTAGTGCTGGCAGATATCTTGTTGGAATTGCCGTATAAAAGCCTTTGTCGGGAGGATTGCCGCGGTCTTTGCTGTCGATGCGGGAAAAATCTCAATGAAGGAGCGTGCGATTGCGAAACTCGCACGATTGACCCTCGTTTAGAGGTGTTAAGCCAGTTACTCAACTAACTTTTGAACAATGCAAGGAGGTGCTGACAATGGCGGTACCCAAGAGAAAAAGTTCCAAAGCCCGGCGTGATAAAAGACGCAACAACGTCTGGAAGTTGGACGCTCCGGCCCTGACCAAATGTCCCCAGTGCGGTGAGTACAAACGTGCCCATCGTCTGTGCGGAAACTGCGGCTATTACAATGGCAAGCAAATCGTCAAGGTTGGCGATTAATGCTCGCCGGTCGTTATGCGGAACTTGAAAGTAGAGGAGGAGCAATCCTTCTCTATTTTTATTTATCGTAACTTTTTGCAAAGGAGGTGCGCTGTATGTCTGTGACGATTACCGGGGTGGCTACGGATAGCCCGGCTGCGCGCAAACGCATTCGTCCCGGAGACGTTCTTGTGAAAATCAACGGCCGGGCGATTGAGGACGTGCTGGATTATCGGTTTTATATGCCGGACACCCGTTTGTGCTTGACGCTGCTGCGCGGCAAACATCGGCGGCTTGTGCGTGTGCGCAAGGCACCGTTTGAAGAGATCGGGCTGGAATTCGATACCTATCTGATGGACAAGCAGCGCGCCTGCCGCAACAACTGTATTTTCTGTTTTATTGACCAGCTGCCGCCGGGTATGCGGGAGAGTTTGTATTTCAAAGACGACGACAGCCGCTTATCCTTTTTGTTCGGCAATTATATCACGCTGACCAACTTGACAGAACATGAAATTTCGCGCATTATAGAGATGCATATCAGCCCCATCAACGTTTCGGTGCATACGACCAATCCGGAACTGCGTTGCCGCATGATGAACAACCGTTTTGCCGGAGAAAGTCTGGATGTATTGCATCGTTTTGCACAGGCGGGATTGGACATCCAATGTCAGCTTGTGCTGGTGCCGGGGTATAATGACGCAGCGGAATTGGAGCGCAGTTTACGTGATTTGGCGGCCTTGGCTCCGGCGATAAAAAGCGTGGCGGCGGTGCCGGTGGGGCTCACCAAACACCGTGAAGGATTGCCTGAGTTGCGCGGATTCACCAAGCAAGAGGCCCGACAAGTGATAGAGACCATGACCGCCATGGGAGAACAGATGCGCGAGCAAACCGGCTGCCGTCGGTTCTATCCGGCGGATGAATGGTATATTCAGGCGGAACTGCCGCTTCCGGACGGGGATTTTTATGACGGATACCCGCAGCTGGAAAACGGTGTCGGTATGCTCGCTCTTTTGCAGGAGCAGTTCTGCGAGGCGCTGGAAGAGGCGGCTGCGTGCACGGCGACCGGTCGCACGGTGATTGCCACCGGCACGGCGGCAGCCCCCTTCGTGCGGCAGTTGGTGGAACAGGCTCGGGCCAAATTTCCGGCCTTGCAAGCGGACGTGGTGGCTATCCACAATGATTTCTTTGGAGATACCATCACCGTGTCCGGCTTGGTGACCGGCGCGGATTTACTGCGTCAGTTAGAAAACACGGCAATGGATGCTTTGCTGTTACCGGCAAACATGTTGCGTGCACAGGGGGATTGTTTCCTGGACGACGTAACGGTCGAGCAGGTGGAACAGACCCTTCACGTGCCGTTGTGTGTTGTGCCGGAGACCGATGGCGCGGCATTGCTGGCGGCTTTGTTGGCCGGTGGCGAAACAACAAAAAGACAGGAGGGATAAACGCTATGACAAAGCCTGTGGTGGCGGTGGTGGGCCGTCCCAACGTGGGAAAATCCACTTTATTTAACAAACTTATCGGGCAGCGGTTATCCATCGTAGAAGATACGCCCGGCGTGACGCGCGACCGCATTTTTGCGGAATGTGAATGGCGCGGCCGCACCTTTATGTTGGCGGATACGGGCGGTATTGAACCGCAGTCCGGTGACGTGATTTTGTCGCAAATGCGGCGACAGGCGCAACTCGCGATTGAACAGGCGGATGTGATTATCCTCGTCACCGACTTGCGCGCGGGGGTTACCGCCAACGACCAAAGTGTCGCCTCTATGTTGCTGAAATCCGGCAAACCTGTGGTTTTATGCGTCAATAAATGCGACACCCCCGGCGAACCGCCGGCGGAATTTTATGAATTTTACAACCTCGGCATGGGGGACCCCATAGCGGTTTCTTCCGTGCATGGTATGGGCACCGGCGATTTGCTGGATGCGGTGTTTGAGCATCTGCCGGGTGAGGATGAGAACGAAGAGCAGCAGGACGTTATCCACGTCGCGGTCATCGGCCGTCCGAATGCGGGCAAATCCTCGCTTATCAACTGTATCGCCGGGGAAGAGCGCAGCATCGTGTCGTCCATTGCGGGCACCACGCGGGATGCCATTGATACCCATATTGAAAACAAACACGGGCATTTTGTGTTTATCGACACGGCTGGTCTGCGCCGCAAAAGTCGTGTGGACAATGCGATTGAAAAATACAGCGTTTTGCGCGCGCAGATGGCGGTTGAGCGGGCGGATGTATGCGTGATTATGATTGACGGCGTGGAGGGTTTCACCGAACAAGACAGCAAGGTGGCCGGCATCGCGCACGAAAAGGGAAAAGCCTGCATTATAGCCGTCAACAAATGGGATGCGGTGGAAAAAGACGACAAGACCATGGACCGCATGCGCAAAAAACTGATGGAGGATTTTTCCTTCATGCCGTATGCGCCGTTTATCTTTTTGTCCGCTAAAACCGGACAACGGGTGGAGCGGTTGTTCGAACTCATTACCTTTGTCAGCGAGCAAAATTCCATGCGTGTCACCACCGGTATGCTCAACGACGTGTTGGCTCTGGCCACCGCTCGTGTGCAACCCCCGACGGATAAGGGCAAGCGTCTGCGGATTTATTATATGACGCAGGTTTCCACCAAGCCCCCGACCTTTGTGTTCTTTGTCAACCGTGCGGATTTGTTCCATTTTTCCTATCAGCGGTATTTGGAAAATCAGTTGCGCGAGACGTTTGGTTTAGAAGGTACCCCGATACGCTTTATCATTCGGGAAAAAAGTGACAAGCAGATGAAATAACCATGCGAACGGAGGAGTTTTCATGTGGGCCATTATTGAAAGTAGTTGGTTGGCGCTGTTGTTGACAGCCGTGGTTGCTTATTTGCTCGGCAGCATTAACTGGGCGATTATTATCACGCGTCTGTTTTCCAAAAAAGATATCCGTGACGAGGGAAGCGGCAACGCCGGTGCGACCAACGTGTTGCGTTCGGAAGGACCGTTGCCCGCCTTGCTCACCACGCTGGGCGACCTCGCCAAAAGCATGGCGGCGGTGCTGCTTGGTCGGTATTTGGTAATACATTTCCACTTCGCCTATGCCGGCGAGTGGCCGGTAACCGCCGCGGGGTTGGTCGGTGGTTATCTGGCCGGTCTGTTTTGCGTGATGGGGCATTTGTTCCCGGTGTTTTATAATTTTCGCGGCGGCAAAGGCGTAATGGCCTCGCTTGGAATGCTGTTTGTGCTTGATTGGCGCGTGGCGGTTTTAGGTCTTTCGATGTTCTTGGTCACGGTGCTTATCAGTCGTATGGTGTCGCTCGGTTCGGTGATAGCCGCTTGCTACGTGCCGGTATTGACACTTATTTTCCGTGGATTTGTCGATAACGTATCCACATCGGTTGTGGTGGCTTGCACGGTGCTGTCCGGCATCATCGCCGCGATGGTGATCGGCAAACACGGCGCCAACATGCGGCGTATCGCCGCCGGGACAGAACGCCGTCTGGGCGATGAACAGGAGGAGAAAGCATGAGCCGTGTGTTTGTGCTGGGTGCCGGCGGTTGGGGCATCGGTTTAGCCCTTGTGGCCGCTCGTAGTGGGCACGCTGTGACCTTGTGGTCGCATGACAGCCGTGAAATCGAAGACATTCGTCGCCATAATGAAAATCGACAACGTCTGCCGGGCGTATGCTTGCCGGAAGGATTGATCCTCACGGATAATTTGGAGGAAGCTGCGCAGACGGACTTGGTAATTATGGCGGTGCCCTCTTTTGCAATCCGTAAGGTGGCGCATGGGTTGCGCGCCGTTTTGCCTCCTGACACCATTGTGGTCAATGCCGGCAAAGGCTTGGAAGAGGATACGTTGCTGCCGTTTTCACAGGTCATACAAGAAGAATTGCCGTTCTGTCGAGTGGTAGTTTTGTCCGGCCCCTCGCACGCGGAAGAGGTGGCGCGACGGGTGCCGACTTTGGTCACCGTTGCGTCGCGGGATGCCGAGGCGGCGGAAATGGTACAGCGGGCACTCAGCCAGCCGTCGTTTCGTTTGTATGTCAACCCCGATATGGTGGGAGTTGAGTTAGGTGGCGCGCTGAAAAACGTTATCGGCTTATGCGGTGGCGTTATCGATGGCCTTGGCATGGGAGATAACACCAAAGCCGCGCTCATGACGCGTGGATTGTCCGAAATTACCCGCCTGGGTATAGCTATGGGCGCCGATGAACGCACCTTCTCCGGCCTGAGTGGCATGGGGGATTTGGTGGTCACTTGCGGCAGTATGCACTCCCGCAATCGGCGCGCGGGTATGTTGATTGGGCAGGGCGTGCCGGTGGAAGAGGCGGTGCGCCAGGTGGGCACCGTGGAAGGGTATTTTGCGGCGCGCGCTGCGTGGCAGCTGGCCTGTCGTTATGAGGTGAACATGCCCATTTTGGAACAATGTTATCGTGTTTGTTATGAAAAAATGGAGCCGCGGCAGGCGGTTATTGATTTGATGGAGCGCCCCTTGCGGTGTGAGTTTGAACCCATCTAACGGCATGGCCGGTTGACAGAAAGGAGGGGGCTGTTTTGGCGGACAACAAGCGAATAGCGGTGGTGAATGATTTATCCGGATTCGGGCGCTGTTCTTTGACGGTGGCATTGCCGATTTTGTCGGCGATGGGCTTTCAAGCGTGTCCGTTGCCGACGGCTGTGCTGTCCGCGCATACCGGATACGATAAGCCGCATATACGCGATTGCACGGTGGATATGGCGGCTTCCTTAGAGCATTGGAAGCGCTTACATTTACAATTTGACGGTGTATATACCGGCTTTTTAGGCAATCAGCAACAAGCGGACGTGCTGATTCCTTTTCTGCAAGAGGCGCAGAACGTGTTTCGGTTGGTAGACCCGGCGATGGCAGACCACGGACGGTTGTATGCTTCTTGCCCGCCCGCGATGGTAAAGGGGATGGGACGCTTGGTTGCGTTGGCAACCGTGGCCACCCCGAACCTCACGGAAGCGTGCTTGTTAACCGACACGCCCTACGAACCCTTGTTAGAGATGCCCGCGGATGAACGGCGGGGTGTAGTGGAGCGCATGGCGCGGCAACTGCTGCAAAGCGGATGCGAGTCTGTGGTGATTACCGGTGTGCCGGAGGGTGCGCGGTTGGAAAACGCCGTCTTAGAGCGGCTGGATGCCCCGGTTTCCTGGATAGGCTGTGAGCGCGTGGAGCGCTATTTTGCGGGCACAGGCGATGTATTTGCGGCGGTTTTGTGTGGGCATTTGATGAACGGCCTGGCCCTGTGTGCGGCGGTGGAACAAACCGTCGCGTTTGTCCGACGGGTTACGGAATATACCGCCCTGTCCGGTGGGCCGGAACAGGACGGAGTGGCGTTTGAGGCGTTTTTGCGCGAGCTGTGCCCGTAACACGGGCTGTGTGGTTGTGCAGGCAAATGATTAAATAGCGGAACGGAGTGTGTTTGATATGAACAAAAAAATACGGTATGCGGTGTTGGCGGCCATGATGGCGGCGTTTGTGTTTTTATTCACAGCCTACGTGTTACATATACCGGTTGGTATCGGCGGCGGCTATATCCATTTAGGGGATATGGCTGTGTATATAGCGGCGGCTTTGTTGCCGACGCCGTACGCTGTGTTGGCGGCCGCGTTGGGCGGCGGTTTGGCAGACGTGCTCACCGGTGCCGCAATGTGGGCTGTACCGACCATACTAATCAAATCCTTGATGGTGCTTACCTTTACGGCGAAGCAGCCGCGTCTGTTGTGTCGGCGTAACGTGTTGGCGCTCTTTTTTGCCGGTTTGATAGGCGTGGTGGGCTATGCCTTGGCGGAAATCGTGCTTGTTTTGCTCTCCGGAGGGAGTTGGCAGGCCGCTGTGACAGGGGCGGCTGTTGCCGTTTTACCCAATGTCGCGCAGGAGGCGGCAGCCGGGATAGGGTTTGCTCTTTTTGCGGTTTTGTTTGATCGGGTAGACGGCAAACGACGTCTGTTGCGCGGGATGTGAGAGGAACGGTGAAAAAATCCGTTCCGGGGAGGAAAAGCGAAAAAACCTCTTGACAATGGGCGGATTTATGGTAAAATATTGTTCGTGATTGCCAACATCACCACATGGGCCTTTAGCTCAGTTGGTTAGAGCAACCGGCTCATAACCGGTCGGTCCCGGGTTCAAGTCCCTGAAGGCCCACCAGCGCATATCGGACCGTATGGTCTGTTTTTATAGCGAGCCGCTATATGCGGCTTTCGCACATATAGGGGTATAGCTCAGTTGGTAGAGCAGCGGTCTCCAAAACCGCGTGCCGAGGGTTCAAGTCCTTCTGCCCCTGCCAAAGCAAAAAGGTCGCCAAGGGGTGGCCTTTTTGCTTTGGCAAGAGTAGAGAGCAGGTGCTCCGGCACGCCTAAAACGCCGACGGCGTTTTTTAGGGGGTTGCGGAGCAGAGGGTTCGATGAGCAGGAACTTTGCCGCAACCCCACATGCGAGAGGGTTCAAGTCCTTCTGCCCCTGTGTACCTGAGTGAATGTATGCGACCGCCGCCTGTGGCGGACACACCGAGCATAAAGCGGTGACGATTCTCGCCTTCACCGTTTACCTGTTCGTTGTTATAATGAAAACAGAGATACAAACCCTACCTTGAAAGGAGATGCCTTCATGAAAAAACTTGTTTTGCTTATTCTTGTTTGTGCACTCGCGTTGGGGCTGGCGGGCTGTCGCGGGCAAGCCAAGGACGTCACGGTCGTTCCCGCTGAATCCAAGATATATACACAGGCCGAAATAGACGATGCCATGGATGTGGCTATCCAGTATTTCAAGAAATATTTTTCCGGTTGCACGTTGACGGAAATCCATTATATCGGCGACGACAAGCTGGATGGGTATGAAGAGTTTGCCGAGCGAAACCAAGCGGACGATGTGATTGTGTTTCTTTCCTCTTTCGATGTGGATTCTTCCGGGGGTGACGGCTCGTTGAATGCTAATAGCACCTATACAAATTGGAATTGGATTTTAGTTAGAAACGATGGAGGGAACTGGAAACACGTTGACCACGGATATTAAAACAGAAAAATCCCCCGACTGCGTAGCAGTCGGGGGATTTTTGATTTAACTTCCTATGTTCAGGTTTTGATTTTCAAATTACTTCAAAGAAGCAAATTGGAAATACTTGAAGCCCAAGGGGGAGGAGAAGAAGCCCTGAACATCTTTGCTGCACATAAAGATATCGGTGTAGTAGTAGATCGGGCAGATAGCGCCGGTCTCCATCAAGATATCCTCAGCGTCGTGCATCAGCTCAAAGCGCTTAGCAGCGTCGGTGGAGGTCTTGACCTCGGCAATCAGCTTGTCATAGGAATCAGCCCAGGTCTTGCCGCCCGCATAGCCGGCGTAAGAGGTGTGAGCGCCTTTACCAAACTGAGAATCGTTGTTGCCGGAGGAGGTAATCCACATATCCAGGAAGGAGATGGGGTCGTTGTAGTCGCCCAACCAGCCGTTACGGGCAACAGAGTAGTTGCCTTCTTTACGGGTGTTCAGGAAGGTCGCCCATTCTTGTTTCTCAACGGTAACGTTGATGCCGTAGGTGCCCCACACGCTTTGCAAGTAAGCCGCAATGGCTTCGTGGCCGGAACCTTCGTTGGTGATGTACGCAACGGTCGGGAAGCCGGAAACTTTTTTGTCAGCAACCGTGAATTTGCCGGAAGAGGTAGCAACCTCCGTCAGCAACTTGACCGCTTCGGCACAGTTGGCGGCATAGTCTTCTTTGGCTACGCTGTAATAGCCTTTGCCGTCGCCGTTGGTGCCGTTCTTGGAGATGTATTCGGTGCCATCCGGTTCGGTGAGACCCATTGCCACGAAACCGGCGGCAGGAACCTGACCGGCCTGGCCGATTTCTTCACAGATGTAGTTGCGGTCGATCATCAGGCCCATAGCCTTCCGAATCTTAGCTTTTTCTTCTTCGGTGAAATCCTTGAAAGCGGGATCGTTCACGTTGAAGGAGATGTAATAAGTACCCAGCTGACCTTCGACGAAGAATTCGTCGGGGTTGCTTTGTTTCAGGTTGGAGATTTCATCGTTCGGGACGGAATCAATGAACTTGTAAGAACCGTTCTTGAAGTTGGACAGCAAGGACGCATCATCGTCGTTGAACGCGAAGGT
>JAFPCP010000055.1 GCA_017423825.1 Clostridia bacterium
CTTTAATGATAGCGGAAAGTGGCACGGTGTAAGGTTGTTTCGTCATGTATAAACCTCCGTTTTGTGCGGATACGAAAGGGTATCCGTTTGGTATTTTAACAAAATTTTTTCGGTGAAGAAAAGGCGGTTGAATATAAACAAACCCGCCGATAGGGGGTTATATATATTGGTGTTCAATCCGAATGATGGCGAAAAGAGAGGGGTTAATTTCCTGTAAGGCTTCTTGGATGCGTACGGTCAGCGTGTCCGTTCCTGTTTTGCCGAAAGGCACCACCACGTCAAACAGAAGATTGGTGTGTGTTTCGCCGGCGACCACGCGAAAATCGTGCAACGTGAGCGTTTCGTCTAATGAGCCGAGCACCGTTTGCGTCAGTTCTTTGAGTCGCAGCGTTTCCGGATTGTCAAAATCCACCGGGTCCATATGAATGCAACTGAGTATATTGTACGATTGCATGAGTTCCTGTTCGATGCAATCGATGATGTCGTGGCTTTTGAGAATGTCTTGGTTGGCGGGCACCTCCGCATGCAAGGAAGCGATGATGCGTCCCGGTCCATAATCGTGCACGATGACGTCGTGTATGCCGACCACACCTTCATGCGCCAATACGATGTCGGTGATATCCTGCACAAGTTTGGGATCGGGTTTTTGTCCCAGCAGAGGGGTGATGGTTTCCTTAATGATGCAAAAGCCGGACCACATAACGAACAAAGCTACGGCTATGCCGGTGTAACCATCTATCATCCAGCCGGTACGCCAACTGATAAGCGTGGAAAGGAGCACGGCTGTGGTGCAAATGACGTCGTTGCGGCTGTCTATGCCAGCCGCAATGAGCGCGTCCGACGAGATGCGTTTGCCGATGCGGCGGTAGAAGTGTGCCATCCACAGTTTTATCGGGATGCAGACAACCAGAATGCCGATGCTCAGCCAATGGGTGGTGCCGGTCACCGGATGCAATATCTTGTCAAACGAAGAGCAGACCAGTTCAAACCCGGCCAGAATAATGAGCACAGCGACCGCCATAGCGGATAAATATTCCATGCGTCCATGGCCAAAAGGGTGTTCTCTGTCTGCCGGTCGGTCGGATAATTTGAACCCGATTAAAGTGACCAGTGTGGAGCCGGCATCCGACAGGTTGTTAATGGCATCGGCCACGATGGACACGCTGCCGGATAACACCCCGGCCAGCAATTTAATAACAAAGAGCAATAGGTTCCCGCCTAAGCCGGTGAAACTTGCCAACCGCCCGTACGCATAGCGTGTGTGGGGGGAGTTTGTTTTATCCGGTTCGGGAACAAACAGCCGTATAAAGGCCTCGCTCAACATATACATATCACATCTTTCGATTCAAAATGGTATGCAAATACTGTGCCACGCCATCCTGCGTGTTGGCGGGGATGCTGTGGTCAGCGGCGGCTTTGGCTTCCGGCGTGCCGTTTTCTACGCAAAGAGCCAGGTCTGCGGCACGGAACAGCGGGATGTCGTTGCGGTTATCTCCAAACGCGACCACCCGTTGGGCGTGCAGGTGCTGTTGTAATCGCTTGACGGCTTGCCCTTTGTCGGCATCTTCCCGACAGATTTCCAAAAACCAGTTATCTTCGCGATAGGTGTCGGCATATAGCGTCGTACGGATGCCGGGAATATCTTTGAGCCGTTCCAAAAGTTGTTGCTGGTCGGCGAGGGTGCCTTGGCAACTGAAAAAGATAGCCGGACTGTTTTTTAGGTAAGGCACCCGATGATACATATGCGAAAAAGAGCGCCCGTTTGCGTCCACGCGGTGCACAAAACTTTCCTCGGCGGTGTTGAGGGATGTGTAAAAAACATGCACCTCATGGTTGCGCCGTCGGTATAGTTGCGGCTCACGGCCGAGCGAGTGAAAGACCTGCAAAACAGCCGATACGGTGGATGCGTTCATCTCGCAACTTTGGACGATGCGTCGCCGCCCCAGGTCGTATAACAACACGCCTCCCAGCAGAATGAGGGGTGCACGGAAGTGGATGCGGTTGAGCCCCGTCAGTTGCACTCCGATGGTGCCGCGGGCGGTGGCTACGGATATGGTCATGCCTCGACTGATGAGGCGGTTGAGGGTGTTGACGGTGTATTCGGACAGCGTTTGGTCGTTTTGCAAAAGGGTGCCGTCCAAGTCCGATACGTACAACGTGCGGCGGCCCCGTTCGATGGCGCGAAACACAAACTGAAAATACGCTGTGCCGTAATGATGAAATTCCCGCTTTTGCAACATATCTTCCAATTCGTCGGCGCTCACCCAACGGGTGGCGGCCACCTCCTCGGTTTGCAAGCGCAGGGAGGTGGAATCGACATCTCGATAGAGTATCCATAAATCGGTGAAAGAATTGCGACGGCGCATACGCCCGCCATACACCAATTCACCGGGTTCTGTGCGGATGCTTAATTCTTCAAACAGTTCCCGTCGGGCAGCACTTTCGCTGTCTTCGCCGGCGACGGCGCTACCGCTATTGACCGCCCAAACGCCTGGCATCAGCCGCAGATGCGGTGCACGGCGTTGTATCAGCATGCGCCCTTTTGCATCCACAATCCAAATGTGTTCAACCAAATGATATTGACCGGCACGCAACGGTTCTCCCCGGGTGATGGTACGCCCTGTAAAATTGCCGTCTGCGTCGAGCAAATCCCATTTTTCCATGGAGGGATACCCTCCTTTCCTGCAATAAAAATCCATTTCATTTATTATACCCTAATTATAGATAAAAGTCTAGTAAAAGAGACAAAAAAGTGGTTTTATGAAGAAAGCCGTCCGGTGGTTCACCGGACGGCAAAAAAGTTTATTCGCATTGGAGACGTTGTGCTAAGGTTTGGTCGGGATTCACGTACGCGGTACGGTTGTCGGTATATATTACCATGCCGGGCTTTGCACCGGCCGGTTTTTTGACGTAGCGCACGGGTGCGTAATCCACCGGCACCTGTACGGAATCGCGTGCTTTGGAATAGGTGGCCGCTAAAATGGCTGCTTGTTCGATGGTGCGGTCGGGGGGCATTTGTCCTTGCGTGACCACGATGACGTGCGAGCCGGGGATGTTTTTGGTGTGTAGCCAGATATCGTGTTTTTGGGCTGTGTGTAAGGTGAGCCGGTCGTTGTCTGCATTGTTGCGTCCGACTAAAATGATAAAACCGTCATCCGAACGGAAGGTTTGCGTTTTGAGAGGTCGCAGGCTTTTTTGACGGCTTTTTTGACGGCGCAGATACCCTTGCTCCTCCAATTCCGCCCGCAGCTCTTCCAAATCCCGGGCGGTGGTGGCGCGGGAAAGAGCGTCCGACACCGAGTCGAGATACAGCAGTTCTTGCTCGCCAGCGGCGATATGCTTGGTGAGCATCCGCTCGGCGGTCTGCGCCTTGCGATACTCTTTATAGTACTTCTGCGCATTGGCCGCGGCGGACAGCGCCGGATCCAGCGGGACGGTGATAGGTGCGCAAGCCTCGTCGTAATAATTTATCAATTCGACTGTGTCTGCCCCCGCGGGGACGGCGTGGAGTTGTGTTTGAATGAGGTCGCCGTACAGCCGCCACGTATCGCGCTTTGCGGACGCGGCGAGTTCTTCTTTTTGATTGTGTAGTTTGCGGCGCACCCGTTCGGTGGCGGTTGCGAGAACGCGCAATAGATCCTGCGAGCGGGTTTTCATTCGCTCGGCGGCAGCGCGTCCCGCATAAAAGGCGTCTAACAAAGCGCAGAAGGAGGCACACGCTTGCCCGCGCGCTTCTAATCCGTATTGCGTGATGGGCTGAAAACTGTATTCCAACGGCGTGCCGTCCGGTCGCGTCACCAGATAGGGCGTGCGGCCGACAGCTTCCAATATTGCCTGCTTTGTGCGGGCGAGACAGGCCTCGAATTGCGCCCACTCGTCTTCGGTGAGCGTGTGTACCGGGCGGTCTGAGTCGCCGGTGACGCGATAGGCAATTTCGCGGCACGTGAGCGGAGACAAGCCTTGGCTTACCGCCAACAACGCTTGTGAGAGCGGTGCCTCTTTACCTTTTCGTACCGCCGCGGTTATATCCGCCGGGGCGTGCTGGGATAGGTCGAACCGCCCCTCTGGCGCAGGAGGCAGTTCGTACGGTATGCCAGGCAAAACCAAGCGCACCGAGGACATGGCTGGGTCTACCCGTTTGATGGCGTCCACGATGGTGCCGTCCGCACGAAGCAGAATGATGTTGCTGTGTCGCCCCATGATTTCCACCGCCAAAGTCAGACGCACGGGGTCTCCTAAATCGTTGGTGCAATCAAAATCCAAATAGAGTACGCGTTCCAGACCGATTTGCCGTATGGCGACCAGTCGCCCGCCGGTGAGCTGTTTACGCAACAACATGCAGAACATCGGGGGTTGCGCCGGGTTTTCGGGCGCATCGTCAATGAAATGCACCCGCGGCGCGTTGGCGCCGGCGGATATATACATTTTGCGGGCACCGCCTCGGAAACGCAGATGAATAACCAATTCGTCTTTTCCGGGTTGATGGATTTTATCAACCCGTGCATCCGGTAACGCTTGCCATAATTCATCCCGCAGACAGGCAAGAAAAGCGCCGTCTAACGCCATACAGGTTCACCTCATTTGATAGTGGTATAAGGAACCCCGTCGTAATAAGGGGTAATAGATAGGGTGGGGAATGCCTCGCGCAGCCGGCGGCAGAGGGCGTCAATCACCGGCGCTTCGGTGGCGTAGTGGCCGGCTTCAATGAGCGCCATACCCGACGAGGAGAGCCATTGATGATGGCGGATTTCGCCGGTGACAAAAACGTCCGCAAGGGAGGCAAGCGCGGGTATGAAATCGCCGCCGCCGCCACCGCAAACCGCCACGGTGCGCACCATGCCTTGGCCGGATACGTGCACAGGGATATCCAGACAGGTGGCAACCTGCCGCGTGAAATCCGCGAGGTCTGTTTCTGCCGCCAGGGAGCCGATGCGGCTCATGCCGTCCGGGGCGATGCGCACATCGTGTAAGCCAAGCTGCTCCGCCAGAGCATCGTTCACGCCGCCCACCGCTTTGTCTAAATTGGTGTGAGCGGACAGGACGCTTATGTGCGATGCCGCCAGTTGATAGGGCAGAGTGTCGCTATCCAATTGGCGCAAAGGTTCGAAAATGAGCGGGTGATGGGTGAGAATCAGGTTTGCATTGACGGCCTTTGCCGCCGCGATAGCGCCGGGTGTGACATCCAGTGCCACCAGCACGCCGTTGACTTGGTCGTCGGGACCGCCAACAAGCAGACCGACGTTGTCCCATTCCTCAGCGGTTTCAAATGGGGCGATGCGATTTATATATTCCCAAAGAGTATAATTTTTCATAAATGTTCTCCTAAACGTATATTATTTAGTGTTGTTTAGTAAACTATACCATGCGATAAAATGACCGTCAAGCCGATTTTGCGCAGGCGGCGACCTCCGGGGAGAAAAAAGAATAGAAGAAAATGAAAAAAAGACTTGATTTTTTTGCATGTGTGCGGTATACTATGTAGGCACTCTTTGAGAGGGCGTTATATATCGCGGGGTGGAGCAGGGGTAGCTCGTCGGGCTCATAACCCGAAGGTCGGAAGTTCGAATCTTCCTCCCGCAACCAACAAAAAACCTTGTATTTAAGCCGTTTTTGGCAAATACAAGGTTTTTTCCTTTTGCCTAAATTGCGCTAATAATTCAACTTTAGTTCAACTCGGCATTAAAAATTATGCTTTTTTAAGGAAAATATCAGATAAAATATCTGCGTTGCGTTGGTCTGCCTCCTCCATTATGTGAGCATATATGTTTGCGGTTGTGCTGACCTGTGCGTGACCTAACCGCTTTGAAATAGAAACGCTGTCAACGCCATTAAAATAGAGCATACTTGCCATAGTGTGACGGAAAGCATGAGCGTTGATGTGAGGGAGATTGTATTTCCTCGAAAACTTTTTAAGGTAGTCTGTCACGCTGTCGGGGTGCATTGCCGTTCCGTCTATCTGTGCAAAAACAAAACCTGTAAGGTTGATCGGGATGCCATTTTTGAAGAATTCGTTTGCTTGATGCTTTTTGTATTCCTTTAACTCTTGCATCGTTTCTTTTGGCAAAGTGACAAACCGCTTTGATTTTTCTGTTTTGGGTGTATCTTCATATATTCCTTTATCTGCCGAATACAGAACGTTATTGCAAATATATATGCGGTTCTTTTCAAAATCCACTTTATCCCATTTAAGACCGAGGATTTCTCCACGTCTTGCTCCGGTGATAAGCAACAAGTGAACAAGCATTCTCCATTTTTGCGGCTCGTTTTCAAGAGCATTTCTAATAGCCTCTATTTGGGAGGATTGAAAATAATTGACCTCTTTCTTTTCTACTCGCGGCAATTCTGCTTGCCTTGCTACGTTGAATACAACAAGCCGTTCTTTGAACGCTTGTTCTAATACTGTTGAAATTAGGCGGTGATGTTCGACTATGGTTTTAGTCGATAATTTACCGCCTGTTTTTTTGTTTAGGCCGTCAGCAGATAAGGACGTATACAAATCGTTCAAATGGTCGACACGCAAGTCGCAAAGTTTTATGTGACCTATAACTGGATAGATTCTTGAGGTTAACTCCTTATATCTGACAATGGTGGAATGTTTTGCGCCTCTTTGCTCTTTTAATCCTATGACATAATCGCAATAGCCGTCAAACCGTTGGCGGTTATCTGCTTTAATGCCCTCTTTACACTCTTTTTCAAAGACGCTTGCAAAAGCCTCTGCCTTTTTGCGTGCCGTTTCCTCTTTCCATGTGGGAAGCACGTCAAAAGTTGTTGTGTACGGTTTTAACTGCTTGCCATCAGCACCACGTCCACGGTGAACGCGGATAGAATAGGAAATCAGTTTTCCATCTTTGTTTCTTCTTTCTTGTAGATTAGCCATTGTGTGTCGCCTCCTCAAAAAGGGTTAATGTTACGCTGTCAAACATTTTGTTTGCGATTTCTGCCGCCATCGGTCGATAGAGAGCCGCAAGTGTGCCGTAGGTCGTGCGGGCTAACATTTGGCAAGCCGTTTGCTTTGACGAACCTTGAAAGCCATCGTGTAGGTGCGGTGGGGAACATAGGCTCATAAATGCTTGTTTCATTAGAGAAGATATACGCTTTGCCAAATACAGTTGTTCCGCATTCCTCTGCTTGTTTTTCTTTCCATTCACGGAGCAACGAAAGTGCAAGGGGGGTGAGCGGTAGTGTTCGCATAGAGTTTTTGCTTTTAGGTGTTCCAACCGTCACTCCCTTTTGTGGGGTATATCCCACAGAACGGTTGACGCTCAAAGTCATAGCGTCAAAATCAATATCCCGCCATTGTAAACCGACAACCTCGCCACGGCGCAACCCACAGAATATGAGCAAAGTCATCATACAACGCCACCGGATATGAGCATTGTCTAACGCTTGCAAAAACGCCTTTGCTTGTTCCGGCGCAAGAAAATCCACTTGCTTTGCATCTGATTTGATGGGGGTCACTTTCCGCATAGGGTTCTTTTCGATAAGGTCGTGCTTTTCCGCATACCCAAACATAAGGCGTAAAACATCCTGATAGTGTTTGAGGGTGGAGGCAGACAACCCATCGGCACGCAGGTCATTCAAGAACCGCTCAATATCAACGCTCTTGATTGTGGTTAGATCGTGAGAACCAAACCGCTCCAAAATGCGAGGTTTCATATTGCGGTAGAATTCAATCGTTGCGGGTTTATGCTCACCGTTCATTACATGGTTCTTCCACCATATATCTTCAACAAAATATTGGAACGTGTGCCGTTTGACGGGAGCAAGCCCTTTTCGTAGTTTTGCCTCCCATTCGTCAAAACGGAGTTGCAGTTCTTTTTCAGCCTTTTTCGGTGTAAGCCCCTCCGGTACTTTTTCCGTGCGAGTAGCAAAGATTTGTTTTCCTGTTTCATCTCTGCCCAAACAAACACGGCA
>JAFPCP010000056.1 GCA_017423825.1 Clostridia bacterium
AACTGGAACTGGCCACCACCCGTCCGGAAACCATGCTGGGCGACACCGCGGTGGCTATCAACGCCGAAGACGAGCGGTATGCCCATCTGCACGGATGCCACGTCATCCTGCCGCTGTTGGATAAAGAAATCCCCATCGTGTGCGACGAGCACGCAGACATGACCAAGGGCACCGGTGTGGTGAAAATCACCCCCGCCCACGACCCCAACGACTTTGAGGTCGGTCGTCGGCATAATCTGCCCATGATTCGCGTGTTCACCTACGACGGGCACATGACCGGTGCGGCAGACAAAGCTGCCGCCGACGAACTGCTTGCCAGCGGTAAAGCGGCCGCCGACGAGCCGCAGGTGTTGGATTGCGGTAAATATGCCGGCCTGACAACCATGCAAGCGCGTAAAGCCATCTTGGAGGATTTGGTCGCCGGTGGATATTTGAAAGAAACCGAAGACCTCAAACACGACGTCGGCACCTGCTACCGTTGCCACTGCACCATCGAGCCGATGGTATCCAAACAATGGTTTGTGCGTATGGAGCCGCTGGCCGGCCCCGCCATCGAAGCCGTCGAAAAAGGTGAAATCACCTTCGTGCCGGAACGCTTCACGAAAAACTATCTCAACTGGATGCGTGCCACCCGCGACTGGTGCATTTCTCGCCAGCTTTGGTGGGGACATCGCATCCCCGCCTGGTACTGCGCCGACTGTGGCGAAACGGTGGTCGCCAAAGACGCCCCCACCGTATGCCCCAAATGCGGCAGCTCCCATTTGGAACAAGACCCCGACACGCTGGATACCTGGTTCTCGTCTGCACTGTGGCCGTTCTCCACCTTGGGTTGGCCGGAAAACACCGAAGAACTGGATTATTTCTACCCCACCGACACACTGGTCACCGGCTACGACATCATTGGGTTCTGGGTGAGCCGTATGATTTTCTCCGGGCTCGCCTACACCGGCAAGCCGCCTTTCCGTACCGTGTTGATACACGGCCTTGTCCGCGATTCCCAAGGACGCAAAATGTCCAAATCCCTCGGCAACGGTGTCGACCCGCTGGAAGAAATCAACAAATATGGCGCGGATGCGTTGCGCTTTATGCTAGCCACCGGTAACAGCCCCGGCAACGATATGCGGTATATGACCGACAAAGTGGAGGCCTCCCGCAACTTTGCCAACAAATTGTGGAACGCCGCCCGTTTCTTGCTGATGAACTTCGCAGACAACGACGTGGCGCTTGCCCTACCGAACGCGTTGCGCCTGGAAGATAAATGGGTGCTCTCCCGCTACAACGACCTCGTGCAGGCTGTCACTGTCAACCTCGAAAAATTCGAGTTGGGTATCGCCGTGCAAAAACTGTACGACTTCATCTGGGATACCTTCTGCGACTGGTACATTGAGCTGTGCAAATCTCGCCTGCAAGGCGAAGACGCGGATAGCGCCCGCCGTGTGCTGTTGTATGTGATGACCGGTGTGCTGCATCTGTTGCATCCGTTCATGCCCTTCATCACAGAGGAGATTTGGCAATCTCTGCCGCACACCGGCGATACACTGATGTGTTCTGCCTGGCCGGTGTATGACGAGGCTCTGCACTTCCCCGAGGAAGAACGGCAGATGGAACATATCATGGAGGCCATCCGCTCTATCCGCAACCGCCGCGCGGAAATGAACGTCCCCCCCTCGCGCAAAGCGGATTTGTATATCGAAACCACCTTGGCCGCCACCTTTGAAGCGGGTGTGCCGTTCCTGCAACGCCTGGCCTCTGCCAATGGCGTGCAAATCGGCGAGACCTTTGATGTGCCGGGTGCTGTCAGCATCATCACCGCCGCCGCAACCATCAAAATCCCCATGGACGAACTGGTGGATAAAGCCGCGGAGCTGGAGCGACTGACTAAAGAAAAAGCCACCGTGCAAAAGCAGTTGGACGGCGTGATGGGCCGCCTGAACAACAAAGCCTTCACCGACAAAGCCCCCGAAAACGTAGTTGCGGGTGCACGGGAACAGGCCGCGCATTTGCAAGAAAAATTGGCGCTGTTGGAACAATCCATCCAGCAAATGCAATAACAAACAAAAAATCCCCCGTATCCAAATGGATACGGGGGATTTTCTTATACTGTCGGCTTGAAACTCGGCATGAGTTCCAATTTGAAAAGATTGATGCGGTGCAGGTGGTCAATACGCTCTTTCACCGCGGGGTCTTCTATCTCGCCGGTGCGGATGTATTTATCCAACTGCGCATAGGTGAAGCCCAGATTTTCCTCATCCGTCTTGCCACACAACCCGTCAATCGGCGTTTTCTCCACCAAATCCGCCGGCAAACCAAGCAAATGCCCGATGGCTTTTATTTCCGTCACCGTCAGATGACTCAGGGGACTGAAATCCCCCGCGGCGTCGCCGTAACGTGTGGAATATCCCACCCAATCTTCGGAGAGATTGCAGGTGTTCGCCACCCGCCCGTTACAACTTTGCGACACCGCATACAACGCGCTCATGCGAATGCGCGGCGGCAGATTGGTGAGGCTTTGCGCAGACAGGGGCAATTCGGCGGGCATCGCCGCTTTCAACCCCTCCACGGCGGCACGGACGTTCACGACGTAATGCTGTATATCCAGATGCTCGACCAGCCGGCGGGCACAATCAATGTCCGCTTGCTCGCCGCAAGGCATCAGCACACCGACAACCCGCTCTTTGCCCAGCGCCTCTACGCACAAGGCGGCCACCACCGAACTGTCCTTTCCTCCGGAGATGCCCACCACGGCATTGCAACCGGGGCCGTTATCCGCGAAAAACTGCCGAATCCATTCGACGCATTGATTTTTAACCTTTTCGGCATCAAACATAGCTTTCACCCTTCTGTCTTTTGCTCAACAAGTGGCTGATTTTTCATGAACGCACACAACAGCGCCATATCCTGCTGTTGTGCTTTTTCGCTTTGCTTTCCAGCGGCTGTGCCGGCAACCGCACGCACGCCGAAAATTAAATTCTCCGGCAACGCAGACAAGCCTTCCCGTTGCGGGGCTTCCGCCCAGTTCCAAGCGGTGCCGCCCTCTTGCAAGGGGATGTCCTTTACAGGCAACGACGCGAAAAACGTGTAATCCGCCGTGGATGCATTTTGCACATCCTGCGCAAAACGTGCATATTGCGCAGGCTCAAAGGCGAACAAAAACACATCGCCCGCCACCAGATGGGTTTGTAAGACTTGCGAATTGGTGTAGTATTGCGATGAACCATCGTTAGGCAGATATACATTGAGCGCCTGCACCTCCACCTTGCCGTCCGCATCCAAATCGCGGCCGTACGGCGAAAGCGTTTCTTCCAACGCCGTCAACTGCTCGTCGGCATAGGCGTGGTCAGTCACCAGCAGCAGCGTATAGTCCGGTTTATCCACCGACAGGCTCTGCGCCACCAGCACCACTAAGGCTATCACCCCGCCTACAATGCCCAGAAAAATCCATTTATAATGATACCAAAAATTGTCCCATTTATCCCTCGGCGTCTGGGGAGGCTGCGCCTTAGCAGCGGGCTGTAATTCCTCCGGTTTTACGCCTACCAAATACCGTTCCCGTGCCATAGTTTTTCCTTTCTGCCGCATGCAAAATACATTTCCCTCATAGTATACCACAAACCGACGAGTTTTGCAACGCTCCACCTGCAACCATATCATGTGCAGCACAACGCCCTATATAAAAACCAAGGCGGCGCATACGCATGCAAAACCGCTCCTAGGATGGCATTGAAATTTTTCTAAAATATGGTATAATCTAGGCAACAACCTTGTATATACTACGTTTTATTAACTCCACCGCCGGTTGAAATCTCCTCACTCAACCAGCGGTTTGTGGATTTTTAGCACAACAGCAGCTATACTGAAAGCGAAAGGAGGCTGCCTATGGACCAAGCGAAAATCGGAAGATTCATTGCCGAGTGCAGAAAAAATGCAAATTTAACACAAATGCAGTTGGCAGAAAAGCTAAACATTACCGACCGAGCAATATCAAAATGGGAAACGGGTAAATCTCTACCAGACTCCTCTGTTATGCTCGAATTGTGCAGCATTCTTAAAATCACCGTAAACGATTTATTGAGTGGGGAGGTAGTTACAATGGAAAATTACAACAAAGAAATGGAAAACAAGCTCATTGAGCTGGTAAAACAAAAAGAGGAAAACGATAGAAGATTACTCATGCTTGAATGGGTGATAGGAATTCTTTCCTGCATCATTTTATTTGTGCCAATATTCATCGGGTCCTTGGTGCCGCTGGAAGATTGGAAAAAAATCGTTCTTGTGTTTTCTGGGTTTATCCCCGGGGTTGTCGGGCTGTGTTTCGCAATGCGGATTGAGCAGATAGCCGGCTATTACGCATGCAAGCACTGCAAGCACAAATACGTGCCGACATTCAAAGCCATCAGTTTCGCGCCGCACATGGGTAGAACCAGATATATGAAATGCCCGGAGTGCGGCAGAAAATCTTGGCAGAAGAAAGTGATAAGCAAGGACTAAAACGCCTCCTTGCGGCTGTCTTTTTATGTTGCATATAAAACGCCCTATGACTTTGCAGTCATAGGGCGTTTGCCTTTTTAATCCAACGGCTTCATCGTGGGGAATAACAGCACGTCGCGTATGGAGGCGCTGTCGGTGAGCAACATCACCAATCGGTCTACGCCAAAGCCCAGTCCGCCTGTGGGCGGCATCCCATATTCCAAAGCGGTGATATAATCATAATCCACTTCGGCGCGCGTGTTCGGCTCTTCCGCACGTTTCGCCGCCACCTGGCGCTCAAACCGCTCCCGCTGGTCAATCGGGTCGTTGAGTTCGCTAAACGCATTACCAAACTCCGTGCAGTTGATGAAATATTCAAATCGCTCGGTGAAACGCGGATCTTCCGGTTTGCGTTTGGCCAACGGGCTGTTCTCAACCGGATAATCGTAAATGAAGGTGGGCTGAATCAATTTATCTTCCACAAATGCGTCAAACAATTCCACCAAAACCGTACCCTTTGTGGCATCCGCCGGCACTTCCACGTGTTTCTCCTTCGCGCAAGCACGGGCATCCGCATCGGTTTCCCAATCATAATAATCGCATCCGGCGTACTTTTTCACCGCCTCCACCATGGTCAACCGCTCCCAGTGGCCCATGTCAATCTCATGTCCTTGGTAGTGGATGACCGTGCTGCCGCAAATCTTCTGCGCCAACATGGTGTACAGTTCCTCCACCAAATCCATCATGCCGCGATAGTCGGTAAAGGCTTGGTACAACTCAATCGAGGTGAATTCGGGGTTATGCTTGGTGTCCATACCCTCGTTGCGGAAAATACGCCCGACCTCATACACGCGGTGCATGCCGCCCACAATGAGACGTTTCAAATACAGTTCCGTCTCTATGCGCAGATACATGTCCATATCCAGCGTATTATGATGCGTGGCAAACGGCCGCGCCGCCGCGCCGATTTCCAACGGCACCAAAATCGGCGTGTCCACTTCCAAGAATCCCTTATCGTCGAGATAGGCGCGGATTTCTTTCAAAATCCGAGAACGCTTAATGAAGGTGTCCTTGACGTCCGGGTTGACAATCAAATCCAGATACCGCTGACGGTATCGGGCGTCCACGTCCCGTAAGCCATGGTATTTCTCCGGCAAAGGCAGCAACGATTTACTCAACAAGGTGATGGACGTCGCGTGAATGGAAATCTCGCCCATGCGGGTGCGGAACACAAAGCCCGTCAAGCCGACGATATCGCCGATGTCCCATTTCTTAAACCCGGCATACACGTCCTCGCCCACGTCGCCACGGCTGATATACACCTGTATGCGGCCGGTGGCATCGTGCAGGTCGAAAAAGCTCGCCTTGCCCATAATGCGGCGGCTCATCATACGACCGGCCACCGACACCGCAAACGGCTCCGCCAATGTGATGCTTTGCCCCTCTTCCGGCTGTCCGTTTTCAGCTATATACGCCGCCTCTAACTGCTCATAGGTGGTGCGGATATCCGCATTGTAAGCGCTTACATCATATTTCGTTACCGCATACGGATCCTGCCCACTCTCGCACAAGGCGGCTAATTTATCACGGCGCACCTGCACCAGTTCGCTGAATTGTTGGGCGGTCATCTCTTCGGTTTCCGGCGCCGCCGATGTCGTGTTGGCTTGTTGCTTGCTCACACGCACACATCCTTTCTGTTCAATCAATTATACAGGGAAACGGCGGACGAGTTATACCGTCCGCCGAGGAATACATCTCTTATCTGGAAATCTCCAAAACCGTGTATTGCACGGTGGTGCCGTTGGGCAAAATCGCCTCACCGGTCTCGCCCACCTGCAAGCCCATAATGGATTTGCCCACGGGGGATTCATCGGATATCTTCCCATTAAAGGGGTCCGCCTCGGTGGCACCGGAGATCACATAAGAAAACTCCCGGCCCTGGTCATCTTTTATACGCACCTTTGAGCCGATGTGCACATTTTCGCTGCTCATCTCCGACTCGTCCAGCACGCGCACGTTTTTGAGCTGCGCCTCAATGGCGGCGATGCGGCTCTCCAACAATGCTTGGTCGTTTTTAGCTTCATCGTATTCGCTGTTTTCAGAAAGGTCACCGAAAGACAAGGCTACCTTGATTTTCTCCGCTACCTCTTTACGCTGCACGGTTTTTAAGTTTTCTAATTCATCTTGCAGTTTTTTCAGACCTTCGCTGGTCATAACGACTTCTTTCATGCTATGTCACACACCTTTCGGAGTTTTGGTAGGTATCTTTCGCGTATGCGGCAAAAAATATCCGCTTTTAAGACCATATTATTATACCATCCTTTTCCGGCTTGTCAAGTACCCGCCCGGCACAAGGGTTGCATTTTATCCCCACCACTGGTATAATGAAAGACAATCAGGCCAAAACAGGCAACGGAAAGGACCAACCCCATTATGAGCGAACAACAAAACACCTTTGCAGCATTGCAGTTAACCGAACCCACCCTGCGGGCATTGCAGGTAATGGGCTTTGATACGCCCACCCCCATACAGAAAAAAACCATCCCGCTGGTTATGGAAGGGCGGGACGTGATTGCCAAGGCGCCCACCGGCACCGGCAAAACATGCGCTTTTGGCATCCCGCTCATCGAATGCCTTAACCCGGATATGAAAGATTTGCAGGCATTGGTGCTGTGCCCGACACGAGAACTGTGCGAACAAATCACCGCGGATTTGCAGGCGCTCATCCGTTTTAATCCGGCCATACGCATCGCCGCCGTATATGGCGGCCAGCCGATGCAAAAACAGGTGAACGCTCTCAAAAAGCATCCGCACATCGTCGTCGCCACCCCTGGTCGTCTGCTCGACCACATGGGCCGCGGAAACGTGTGGATAGGCAACCTCTATACCGCCGTGCTGGATGAGGCGGATGAAATGCTCAAAATGGGTTTCATCAAAGACGTGCGCCGCATTCTCAACGCCACCCCCGACGACACCCAGGTGGTGATGTTCAGCGCCACCATCTCCCGCGAGGTGATGGACGTCGCTTGGGAATATCAGCACGATGCGGTGGAAATTCAGGTGGCTGCCGAAGGAGACAGCCGCCCCCACATCCAACAATATCTCATACGCTCCGAAGGATCCCAGCGTCTGGATGATATGCTGGACATCATCGCGCAAAAGGATTTTCACCGCGTGATGGTGTTTGCGAATATGAAATGCACCGTCAAGCAACTTACCGAGCGGTTGCAAAAGCGCCATGGTTCGGTGGATTGTCTGCACGGAGATATGCCGCAATCTCTACGCAACAAGGTGATGGCGAAATTCCGCGCCAACAAGCTGGAAATCCTCGTTGCGACGGACGTCGCGGCGCGCGGCATTGACGTAGAAGACGTCGAGGCCGTTTTCAACTACGACATTCCGGAAGAAAACGAATATTATCTCCACCGCATTGGCCGCACCGGCCGCGCAAAACGGCACGGCGCCGCCTATACCTTCATGGCCGACGCGGACCGCTTCCGCATACGGGATATTCTCAAATACACCCGCTCGGAAGCCATCCCCATGACCTTTGATGAAAACCGACAACTAATCCCCTTTACGCCGGAAAATGAAGCCGAATAACACTCTTTATATACCATATTATATATAAAGGCATTTTCCGTCCTTTCTCTTGTTCCTGTTTCAATCCGCAGCCGCCCACTCTATTTTAGTGGGCGGCTGTCGCTTTTTGTAGGCCGATTGCTTGTGAAAAAACACTTTTATAAAATGGTAATTTTCTTGATTTTGCATATTTTATCGCATTTTTGAATAAATAACCGCTCCCGAAGGGGGTATACGACGATTTTCGTCCTAATTTGAGGGGGTAAAATGCGCTTTTACCGCCGAATAGGGTGGCTCTTTTCGGCTGGTTGTACAAATTTTTAGCCAAAACGCAAAATCCCTTTCCGAATTACCAAATTTGTCATTTTATGGCAAATTTGACGCGCAGGTACACGAATTCCGCCGGCTTTTTTGCTGTTTTTTGAACAAATCCACCAAAAAAAGCTGGGGCACATCGACAAAAAAGCCGCCACGCCTCCCATTCTTTCGCTTTGTCCTCCTCCCGCACCTTAACAACGGCAACCCGCCTTTATTTGTGCAGTTTGCATAAAATTGTTGGTTTGCGAGGCGGTTGACAAGGTGATTTTGTGCGGGTATAATGACCGAAGTGCCAGATTTGACCCAATTTCCGCAAGCGGACATCATAAAAATCCAACCCCGTCCGCCCTATGGTTTGGTTATCGAACGGTTGCCGCAAAACCCACAACGCATCCGGCAAGCCCCGGACTGCATAAGTTTTCGTTGCGGCGTACAGACTATTCGTAAGGCCACCAGCGCAGAAAGGAAGACAATATGGAACAATATAAACAAACCATTGCTGCCGTGCTTTCTCGTTGCCGCCGGTTTTTCAGCAGCCGCGTGTTTGCTGCTGTTGTCCTTGGCGCCGCGACGGTGGGGCTGGCTGTTACGGTTTCCATCCATTCCCGTGCTGTCACCGTTACCGACGGCACCCAGAGCCGTGTGGTGCTCACCATGCACAACGATCCCTATAAGGTGCTTTCCACCGCCGGTATCACTCTCAATCAGCACGACGCTATCCACGTCGGCAAACGCACCGAGAGCATTGACGTGCAACGCGCCATGACGGTACAGGTGCAAGCAGACGGCATTTCCACGGTGTTGCATATGACCGAGGGTACGGTCGCCACCGCCTTGCGGCGGGCCGACATCACAGTAAACGCACAGGACACCGTAAGCCATGATCTCAGCGCCCCCGTGTCCGACGGGTTGTGTGTATCCGTCAACCGGGTAGCCTATAAAGAATACACGGTCACGGAAACTATCCCGTACAGCACAAACACGAAATACACCGCTGTGTTGCGCCCAGGCGTAACCAAGGTTATCCAGTCGGGCTCCAACGGCACCCGCACCATCACCTATCGGCAGACCATCGTGGACGGGCGCTTAAGCGAAACTATCAAGGTCGGGGAAACCGTTACCAAAAAAGCGACAACCAAGCAGGTGCTCAAAGGCTCTGCCTACGGCACCCCATTGTCGAAGGCTCCCTTTAACATCCAACTTAACGCGAAAAATCAGCCGGTGAAATACAAAAAGAAATTCTCCGGCAGTTGCACCGCCTATTCCATCGGCTCGCGTGGCGCCTCCGGTATGAAGTTGGGCGTTGGCACCGTCGCGGTTAATCCCAAGAAAATCCCTTATGGCACAAAACTTTGGATCACCTCGGCAGACGGAAAATTCGTGTATGGCTATGCCATTGCTGCGGATACCGGCTCCTTCGCCAAGGGAAACCGTACCATCGCCGACTTGTATATGGGCTCCTATGATGAATGTTGTTATTTCGGTCGTCGGGACCTGAACATCTACGTGTTGGAATAAACCATCTTTATCCGCCGGGCAACGCTGTCCGGCGGATTTTTTCAAAAAAACAAAAAAAGTCTTTACTTTTATGGCAAGGTGTGGTATAGTGTACCTTGTCTGCGAGCAGACATTCGATTACCCGGACCGCGGCGGATGCCCCATAGGGGACGCACCGGTGCCCGGCGCTGGGTTTTGCGAAACTATTTTTATGAAGAGGTGTATGTATCATGATGTTACCCGAAGAAAAAACCGCTATTATGCAACAATACGCTACGCACGAAGGCGACACCGGTTCTCCGGAGGTGCAGATTGCTGTGCTGACCAAGCGCATCAACGACCTGACCGAGCACCTGAAAGCCCATCCGAAGGATCACCACAGCCGCCGCGGCCTGCTGAAAATGGTTGGTCATCGTCGCAATCTGCTGGCCTATCTGACAAAGAAGGATATCAATCGGTATCGTGCCATTGTCGAGAAACTGGGTCTGCGTAAATAATGTGTGCATGGAGGCAGGCGGGGACTCTCCCCTCCTGCCTCGTCTTGCGTAAAGACGGCTGAAAACCCTTTGTTTTTCTGCGGAGCAAACAACCCGTTTTAGCAGTGAAACGAGCCGCGCCAAACAGACAACGGCGAGGTTGGTTTTATTGCTAAAATACCGTTGCTTCTCCGCTAAAAATAAATTATATGGAGGTATGCAACTATGTTCAACAATTTCCGTACGTTTGAAACCACTTTGGCCGGCCGGCCCTTGGTTATCGAAACCGGCAAAATGGCCGGGTTAGCCAACGGCTCCTGCTTGGTGCGCTATGGTGAAACCACCATCCTGTGCACTGTGACGGCTTCTGCCAAACCCCGCGACGGCGTGGATTTCTTCCCTCTGTCCGTGGACTATGAAGAGAAGATGTACTCCGTCGGCCGCATTCCCGGCTCCTTCCAACGCCGGGAAAGCCGTCCGAGCGAAAAAGCCATTCTCACCTCACGTGTGATCGACCGGCCTTTCCGCCCCCTGTTCCCGAAGGATATGCGTAACGACGTCACCATCGTGTGCACCGTTATGTCGGTGGACCCGGACTGCGCGCCGGAAACCACCGCTATGATCGGTGCATCCTGCGCGGTCGCCATTTCCGACATTCCGTGGGATGGCCCGGTGGGCGGCGTTGTCGTCGGCATGGTCGACGGCCAGTTCGTCATCAACCCCACCCACGAGCAGGAAAAACGCTCTGAAATGCACGTCACGGTGGCTTCCACCGCCGACTTGGTGGCCATGATCGAGGCGGGCGCCAACGAAATCGACAACGATACCATGTTTGACGCTATTATGTTCGGTCACGCTGCCAACCAGGAAATCGTGGCCTTCATCAACAGCATCGTCAAGGAAATCGGCAAAGAGAAATTCGCCTTCACTTCCAACGATCCCGATCCGGCTATGTTTGAAGCCATCAAAGAGTTTGCGATTGAAGACGTGCGTGCCGCTTTGGACACCGACGACAAACTGGTGCGTGACGAGCGTTTGCAACCGGTGTATGAGTCGGTGCACGCCCGCTTTGACGAAGAGTATCCCGACATGATCGGCAAGATCGACGAATGTCTGTATAAATTACAGAAATACGTGGTGCGCCGCTGGTTGCTGGACGAAGGCAAGCGCGTAGATGGCCGCGGCATCAACGATATGCGTCCCTTGGACGCGCAGGTCGATCTGCTGCCCCGTACGCACGGCAGCGGTATGTTCACCCGCGGTCAAACGCAGGTGCTCACCACCGTCACGCTGGGCGGCTCCAAAGATGCCCAACCGCTCGACGGTTTGGATGATCAAACCGAAAAACGCTATATCCACCACTATAACTTCCCCTCCTACTCCGTGGGCGAGACCAAACCCTCTCGCGGCCCCGGCCGTCGGGAAATTGGACACGGCGCCTTGGCTGAGCGCGCCTTGTTGCCGGTCATTCCCTCGGTGGAGGAATTCCCCTATACCATGCGTCTGGTCAGCGAGGTGCTGTCCTCTAACGGTTCCACCTCGCAGGCGTCTATCTGCGGCTCGACTTTGGCCCTGATGGCGGCCGGCGTGCCGATCAAAGCGCCCGTGGCCGGCATCTCCTGCGGTCTTATCAGCGAAGGCGATCGTTTCATGACCATGGTAGATATTCAAGGCTTGGAAGACTTCTTTGGCGACATGGACTTCAAGGTGGGCGGTACCAAAAAGGGTATCACCGCCATTCAGATGGACCTGAAAGTGCATGGTCTCACCCCGGCTATCATTCGCGAAGCTTTGGATAAAACCTACACTGCCCGCTGCCACATCCTGGACGAGGTCATGCTTAAAGCCATTCCTGAGGTGCGACCGGAGCTGTCCAAGTATGCGCCCAAGATGCTGAGCACCAAAATCGACACCGATAAAATCGGCGGTGTCATCGGCAAAGGCGGCAAGGTCATCCAACAAATCCAGGCGGACTGCAACTGCACCGTCAACGTGGAAGAGGACGGCACCGTTACCATCCTGTCCACCGACATTGAGGACGCCCGTCGCGCGTTGCAAATCATCGAAACCATCGCCAAAGATCCCGAGGTGGGTGCTATCTACAAAGGCAAAGTCACCCGCCTGATGACCTTCGGTGCTTTCGTGGAAATTGCTCCCGGCAAAGAGGGCTTGGTGCACGTTTCCAAACTGGACCTTAACCGTGTCGAGCGTGTCGAAGATGTGGTTGCCGTGGGCGACACCATCGCCGTCATGGTGACCGAAATCGACGAACAAGGCCGCATCAATCTCTCCCGTAAAGACGCTATCATCAAGATAGAAGGTCTGAACCCGGAAGATTACGTGTCCGCCCCGGCACCCCGTCGCGAGGGACGCGGCCCCCGTCGGGACCATAACGCCTAAGCGTGCCCGCACATTCCTTTAATTTGCGGCGGAGCCGTTGCCGATGGCAACGGCTCCGTTTTCTTTTTGTCCGGCTGGCAAACGCAGGCGAGAAAGGCATTATTTAGGGGCTTGGCAAATGCACAAAAATATGCTATGATATAGGCATCTGTGCAGGATATGAGTTACACCCAAAACAACAGGGGGGTATTGGATATGAAAAAAGAAACCACACCCGTCAGCAACCAGCCGGTGACCAGACGCTACAATCGGCATGGCAAACGGCGGGGAAAATACGCCTACGCCGCTCCGCTGGGCATGCTCATCTCGACGCTCGCGCTGGTGGGCGCCTTGGCGCTGGTGTTCTCCGGCATCTCTGCTGTGCGCAAGGTCACCGACACCACCACCAACATGGGCGAGACCATGTATTACTTTTTAGAGCCGTTGCTCCACTATAATCCCACACCGTTTGAGGACATCACACAAACGGAACAAGATGCCTTCCTCAAAGCGGCTACCTATCGGGTATCCTTGGCGGAGCAAAACCGCATGCTCAAAGAAGCGGACGAAAACTGCCGCTATCCGGTGGACGATTCCGGTCGTATTGTTGTGCCGGTGAAAGAAATTGAGGAGTCATACAACGCCCTGTTTGGCTCCGCATCGCCGCTCACCCATCGCTCGCTTGAAGAGGAAAATCTCTTGTTCAGCGATGCGGACGATTGCTATTACGTGCCGTTTCAGTCGTTAAACTCCGGCTACAAACCGGTTATCGACTATATCAAGCAAAGAGGCACCACCTTCACCGTGCGCATCGGATTTGTGGCTAACAAGGATATCAAAATAGATGATCACGGCAACGAGATCACTCCCACCGCTGATATGGCCACCTATTACCAAACCTATACTGTGATACAATATCCCGGCGGTTATTACGTCAACGCCTGCAAGGATGATTAAACAAAAGCACGCTATGTTCCGTTGGAACATAGCGTGCTTTTCATTCTTCCACTTGATATGGTTCTGTTTCCGCCAGCAAGCGGGCGCCCAAAATCACCGTCATGGAGATCCCTTCCGGCACATAGGCCTCTTGCTCGACCTGGCCGTCCCGCCGGCAACGTTCCGCCAACGCGCCTTGACTGTACGGCAGCAACAGCTGCACCCGCCGACGGTCGGGCGGCAGCGCCGCCGCAATTGCTTGCAACAGCACCTCAATGCCCACGCCGGTGCGCGCGCTGATACACACCGCCGGATGATCCCTTTCCGGCTGAATGTCCGGCACCAAATCGCATTTGTTCATCACACGAATAATCGGATGCTCGCCGCACCCAAGTTCGCGCAACAAATCCCCCGTCACCTGCAAATGTTCCGCAGCGTGTGGGCTGGATGCATCACAAATGTTCACCAGCACATCCGCCTCCACCGCCTCCTCTAACGTGGAGCGGAACGCCTTGACCAACTGGTGGGGTAACCGACGGACAAACCCGACCGTATCCACCAACATAACCTCGCGTCCGTCCGGCAATTTGAGCGCACGCGCAGTCGGGTCCAGCGTGGCAAACAGCTTATCTTCTGCCAGCACCCCCGCATCGGTGAGATAGTTCAACAAGGTGGATTTCCCCGCATTGGTATACCCCACCAAGGCGACGGTGGGAATGCCGTCCTTGCGGCGGCGCGCACGGCGTTGCAAGCGCTGGCTTTCCACCTTTTGCAGTTGCTCGCGAATGGCCCCGATACGGCGGCGAATGTGCCGGCGGTCACTCTCTAATTTGCTTTCACCGGGACCGCGTGTGCCGATGCCACCGCCCAAGCGCGACAACGACGCTCCTTGCCCCGCCAAGCGGGGCAACATGTATTGCAACTGTGCCAGCTCGACCTGCAAACGGCCCTCCGCCGACAGGGCGCGGCCGGCAAAAATGTCGAGTATCAACATCGTGCGGTCTATCACGCGGCAAGGGAAAATGTCCTCCAAATTACGCAGCTGCGTGGGCGACAATTCCCGGTCGACGATGACCAAATCCATATCCTGCGCCCGGCATTGCAACGCGAGCTCCTCCGCGCGGCCGCTGCCAAGACAGGTCGCCTTGTCCGGCGCTTCTTTTTTCTGCACGGCGGTGTCCACCACCTCGCCACCCGCGGTGGCGGCCAGTTCGGCCAACTCCGCCAGCGACACCTCCACGTCAAACTCGCCCGTATCCACCGACACAAGCAACACCCGCTCCGACGTTTCGGTTTGCGTTTCGTATAATTCCATCCAAGGCAACCTCCTTGTGTGTCTGTGTTTTTATTGTACCACACCGTCGCACCCGCGGCAAGAAAAATCCTCACACGCACCCATTTTCTCCTGGGATTGTGCAACCTTTCCAGTTGAGAGCCGAAAAAACCTGTAAAAATTTGTCGTCAAACTGCAAAGTCACAGTAGAAAACGCGGACAACTTATGTTATAATATAGACAAGTTTTCCCTACACAGGGGAATCCTATACGCAGAGAGGGGTAAAAACATGGAAAAAATAACCAGCGAGAATGTGTTTTCTCAGGATGCCGGCACAGCGCCGTTGCGCCTCATCACCCTGAATGGGGCCGAGGAACTGGGCGACAAAATCGAATGGCATCTGAACAGTTGGGCCGCCAAATGCGGCCGCGGAGATGAGAATTTCCGCACCGAGGTAGATTGCCCTCGCTTCTCCTCCGGAGACGGCAAAGGCCTTATCAAATCCTCCATCCGAGGTGACGACCTGTATATCCTGGTCGATGTCGGTAACTACAACTGCAAATATAAGATGTATGGGTTTGAAAATGCCATGTCCCCCGACGACCACTATCAGGATCTCAAACGTATCATCCAAGCCACCAGCGGCAAGGCTGCCCGCATCAACGTTATCATGCCAAACTTGTACGGTGGCCGTCAACATCGCCGCAATTATCGCGAATCGCTTGACTGTGCCGTCGCTCTGCAAGAATTGCAGGCCATGGGTGTGGATAACATCGTTACCTTCGACGCCCACGACCCCCGTGTGTGCAACGCCGTCCCTCTCATGGGCTTTGATAATTTGATGCCCGCCTATCAGGTGATGAAAGCCATGTTCCGCAGCATCCCCGATCTGCAACCCGACCGCGAGCATCTTATGGTCGTCAGCCCCGACGAAGGCGCCATGAACCGCAACATGTACTACGCCGTGAACATGGGCGTCGAACTGGGCATGTTCTATAAACGCCGCGATTATTCCCGCGTTGTAAACGGTCGCAACCCCATCGTGGCGCACGAATATCTCGGCAACACTGTGGAAGGTAAAGACGTGTTTATCGCGGATGATATCATCGCATCCGGCGAATCCATGCTGGACATCGCGTATGAACTCAAAAAACGCAAAGCCAACCGCATCTTCGCTTATGCCACATACGCTATCTTCACCGCCGGTCTGGACAAGTTTGACCAAGCCGTGGCGGACGGCGTAGTGGACGGCGTGTTCGGCACCAACCTCACCTACCGTACTCCTGAGCTGCTCAGCCGCGACTGGTTCCACGAGGTGGACTGCTCGAAATATATCGCCTATTATATCGCCGCGCTCAACCATGGCATTTCCATCAGCGCGCTGATAGACTCCCACGACAAGATTCAGCAATTGTTAGAGAAAAAAAGAGGCCAATAAGCCATAGCCAGACAGCACCACCCATTCGGCGGTGCTGTCTTTTTCTATTTGTAAAAAAAATGTGTCCTTTCTCGGCAATCGTTGCATTTTTTCGCACAGTTTGTTATACTAATCCTATATCTTATAGAAAGGACAGCCAACATGAACAAACGCCTGCTTTTAATCATGAACCCCTATGCCGGCAAAAAAATCGGCAAGCGGTATCTGTCGGATATATTGGAAAAGTTTTGTCTGGCGCAATACATTCCCACTGTATTCATAACCACCGGTGCAGGAAATGCACGGGACATCGCCGCGCAACACGGCGCTCAGGCTGACCTGTTGGTTTGTCTGGGGGGCGACGGCACTTTCAACGAAGTGGTTTCCGGTCTGTTGCATATCGGTGCCGACACCCCTATCGGCTATATCCCTTGCGGCAGCACGAATGACTTTGCCGCCAGCATCGGTCTGCAAAAAAATCTGCTTAAAGCGGCAAGCGACATCCTCGCCGGTCACCCCCACACCTACGACGTAGGAAAATTCGGTGAACGGCATTTCACCTACGTGGCTTCCTTCGGCGCTTTCACCCGCGCTTCATATAACACCCCGCAAAACGTCAAAAATGCGCTGGGGCATTTGGCGTATATTCTCGAAGGCATCAAAGACCTGCCCACCATACGCCCTTGGCATCTGCGGATAGAAACCCCCACCGCCATATATGAAGACGACTATATCTTCGGCGCTATCAGCAATTCCACCTCCGTCGGCGGTATTCTCAATCTACACTCCCAGCGTGTGGACATGAACGACGGCTTGCTGGAACTGTTGCTGATAAAAATGCCGCGCAACGCCATAGAACTCAACGACTGCATCCGTGCCTTGCAAGAGCAAAACTACAACACCCAGGCCATTTCCTTGCATAGCACCGACCGCCTAACCATCCTGGCGGATCCGTCCATGGAATGGACGCTGGACGGTGAGCGAGAAGAAGGACACGAGCGTATAGAGGTCGCCAACGTCCAGGATGCCATCCGTGTCATCACGCGAGAGACAAGGAGTTAAGAATGAACAAAAAAGAGCACACCCCACGCCCTCGCCTACAACAAACCAAAACGCAAATTCAGGAACACCCCCTGGTGTTTGCGGTGTATGTTGTGCTGCGCATAATCGTTATGGTGTCCATGGGATTATCCGCCCTACGGCAAGACTGGGAAAGTGTGTTCGTCTGTGCGCTGGTGCTCGTTTTGTTTGTGTTGCCGGCGTTTTTGGAAAAGCGCTTGCGCATCGAACTCCCCTCCCTTTTGGAAATCATTATCCTATTGTTTATATTTGCCTCCGAAATCCTCGGCGAACTGCAAAGTTACTATATGCGCTTTTTCTATTGGGATACGCTTTTGCACGCGATAAACGGCTTTATTTGTGCCGCCTTTGGGTTCTCGTTGGTGGACATTCTCAATCGAAACAAGCAAACGAAATTCTATCTTTCACCGCTGTATATGGCCATCACCGCCCTTTGCTTTTCCATGACCATCGGCGTGTTGTGGGAGTTTTTTGAATACGGCATGGACATACTGTTTCATACAGATATGCAAAAAGACACCATTATCAAAAACATCCACACCGTGACGCTGGATGCCACGATGAGCAATCGGGTAGTGTTATTAGACAACATCCATACCGTCACCATCAACGGGCGCGACCTGGGATTGGACGGCTATTTGGATATCGGTCTATACGATACCATGGGCGATTTGCTAGTGAATTTCATTGGAGCCGTTTTGTTCAGCATTGTCGGCTATATCTATATTAAAAAGCGCGGGCAAGGAACCGCCGGCCATTTGGTCGAGCAATTTATTCCCACCTTGCGCGAGGAGGTGCAAACGGATGAAGAAAAACGCCCTTAACCGTCACGCATTGTGGCGAAAATACGGTCACTGGCTATACACCCTCGTTCTGCCGATTTATTTGGCGGCTTTTTTCATTCAAGAGGGCATTATAGACGAAACCTTTCCTTACATGGTTTCCTATATCCCGTTGGACGATTGCATCCCCTTTTGCGAATGGTTTTATTTGTTTTACGTGTTGTGGTATCCTTTCATGGGAGTGTTGGGATTGTATCTCGCATTCACCGACGCAATCGGGTATAAACGATATATGACCTTCATCGGTGTTAGCTTTTTTACCGCAATAGCACTGTTTGCCCTGTTCCCCAACGGACAAAACCTGCGTGTAGACATAGCCACCTTGGGCCGGGATAATTTCTGCACCCGCGCTATCGCCGCGCTCTATCAAACGGACACAAACACCAACGTCTGCCCCAGCCTGCACGTGGTTGGCTCTATGGCCGTGGTGTTCGGCGTGTTTCACAACACCACCCTACGACGCACTATATGGTTGCCTGCGGGCGCAACGTTGCTTGCCCTGCTGATCACCGCTTCCACCGTGTTTATCAAACAGCACTCCATTTTAGATGTCTTTGTGGCCATTCCTTATGCCCTGATACTGTATGTGGCGGTCTATTGGATGCCGAGTTGGCTGCGAGTACCTCGCACGCCCTCTGTTACAACCGAAAATACTTAATTTTTTGTATATTATAACAAAATAATCCTTATAAAAACGCCTAAAAATAGAAATTTTTAGGCGTTTTATATTAAGTATTGCATTATTTGGGGATGTAGTATATACTATATATTAAGATGCATTTTTCCACCCGCCACACCACCAAAATCTTAAAGGAGGAACTGCTCCATGGAGAAAAAAACCGCTCCGCGGCCAGTCGCTGCCGACACAAAAACAGCCGCGCAAAACGAGCTCAAAAAAGACCTGACAAACAAATTGTTGCATCACTTTTCCGTACAACCGGAGGAGGCGACCAACGAACATTTATATAACGCTCTCGTCCTCGTGTTGCGGGACAGAATGCGCGCACGGCGTGTCGAGTATATTCGACGTGCCCATCAGCAAAACGCCAAACAAGTGTATTATATGAGCATGGAATTCCTTATGGGGCGCTCCCTCAAAAACACACTTTTTAACCTTAACCTCACCGAAGAGGCACGGGATGTATTGAAGGGCTTCGGCGCTAAATTAGACAGCTTGTACGAGCTGGAACCGGATGCCGGCCTGGGCAACGGCGGTCTGGGGCGTTTAGCGGCTTGCTTCCTTGACGGATTGGCGACCGCCTGTGTGCCGGCCATTGGCTATTCGCTTTTATATGAATACGGCATCTTCCGCCAGAAGTTGGTGGACGGCTGGCAGACGGAAATGCCGGATTTCTGGTTGCCCGGAGGGGAAAGCTGGCTGCTGCCTCGCCCGGAACTGGCCAAAGAAGTGCGCTTTGACGGACGTATAAATGAATGGTGGGACGAAAACGGATTCCATCACATTCAACATACCGATGCCACGGTTGTCATCGCGCAACCCTACGACCTCATGGTAGCCGGAAAGGACGGACGCGGCATCTCCACGCTGCGGTTGTGGCGTTCCACAGCCCCCGGTATGAACATGTCGCTGTTTAACCAAGGGGAATATATGCGTGCCATGGAGCAAAAGGCGATGGCGGAGGTCATCACCCAAGTGCTGTATCCGGCAGACAACCACCGCGAAGGAAAAAGTCTACGCCTGTCACAACAATATTTCCTTGTATCCGCGTCTATACAAGACATCGTGCAGCGTCATCTGGAAAAATACGGTACGATGGATAATCTGCCGGAACTCGCGGCGGTGCACATCAACGACACGCACCCCACCTTGGCTATACCGGAGCTCATGCGCATCCTGTTAGACGAATGCGGCTATACGTGGGACGCCGCCTGGGATATTGTAAAGCGCACCTTCGCCTACACCAACCACACGGTCATGGCGGAAGCGTTGGAATGTTGGCCGGAAGATTTGTTCAGCCAACGTTTACCGCGCATCCATCAAATCGTGCTGGAAATCAATCGCCGATATAGCGAAGAGATGATGGCTGCCACCGGCGGCGACAAGGACAAGGTCAGCCGCATGGCCATCCTCAGTTATGGTCTTATCAAAATGGCGAATCTGTGCGTCGCCGCCAGCCATTCGGTGAACGGCGTATCGCAACTGCACAGCGAGATTGTCAAACAAACGGTTTTCCCCGAAGCGTATGCCATCAACCCGCAGAAATTCAAAAACGTCACCAACGGCATCGCTCACCGGCGTTGGCTGTGTCAAGCGAACCCCGAGCTGTCCGCTTGGATCACGGATAAAATTGGGGACGGATTCATTTTGGATGCCGCCGAACTCACAAAGCTGAAACCTTACGCCGACGATGCGGCGGCCAGGCAGGAATTCATGGCCATCAAACGCCGCAACAAAGAACGCCTGGCTGCTTATGTGAAACGGCAAAACGGTGTCACTCTGGACCCGAATTCTCTGTTTGACGTGCAAGTGAAACGTCTGCATGAATATAAACGGCAGCACCTCAACGCCCTGCACATTCTCAGCACCTATCTGAAATTAAAAGAAAATCCCGGGATGCCCTTCACGCCCCGCACCTATATTTTCGGAGCCAAATCCGCCCCGGGCTATTATCTGGCGAAAGAAATCATCCAGTTTATCTGCAAACTGGGCCAGCGCATCGACAGCGACCCCGCTGTACGCGACAAACTCAAAATCGTGTATATTGAAGATTACCGCGTAACGTTAGCGGAACTGCTGATGCCCGCCGCGGATATCAGCGAGCAGATATCCCTTGCCGGCACCGAAGCCAGCGGCACCGGTAACATGAAACTCATGATGAACGGCGCACTCACCCTCGGAACGCTGGACGGAGCCAACGTGGAAATCTGCGAAGCCGTCGGTGAAGAAAACATGTTCCTCTTCGGCATGCACGCCGAGGAAGTCGAGAACAGAAAACGGCAGGGATACAACCCGCAACAATTCTACCGCGAAAATGCGGATATCCATCGAGCCATCGACGAAATGTATCAAGGTTTCGGTGGTCGCAATTACAGCGAGATTGCCGGTTCTCTCACGACGAAAGACCCCTACATGGTGCTGGCAGATTTCGCAGACTATTGCCGGGCACAAGCCGCCTCCGGCGCTCTGTATGAGGACGCCGAAGCGTGGGCAAAAAAAGCCTTGCTCAACACCGCCGGCAGTGGCGTTTTCGCCTCCGACCGGTCTATTGCGGATTACAACGACCGCATCTGGCATGCAAAATCCGTCAAATGGTAATCCCCCTCGTCCCTTGCCTTTGGCAAGGGGCGATTTTTTTGTAAAATGCACATTTTTATGGTTGCCAAGCGAGGCGATTTGTGATACAATATATGCGTATATGTAGAGCAAGGAGGGATACGATGGATATTCAGGATAAAATGCGCTTGGTACAAGAACTCGTACCGGGTAAACAGATCACCATCGCCCATATAATTGCCAATCCCGACGAAATTATTTATCGCAAACTGGGGCTCGATCCGGCTGTGGATTACAGCCGTGCAGCCATTGGTATCGTCACCATGTCTCCGGCCGAAACCGCCATCATTGCCGGCGATATCGCCATCAAAACCGCCGGTGTGGAATTAGGCTTTGTCGACCGATTCAGCGGCACGCTGATTGTCACCGGTCGCGTCTCCGAGGTAGAGGCCGCCTTGCGTGCGCTCACCGATTATTGCCGAGACACGCTGGGCTTTACCGTTTGTGACATCACCCGCACATGAAAAAAATCATTCTTATGGGCCGCGTAGCCAGCGGCAAAACCACGCTTATGCAAGCTCTGCGCGGCGAGGTCATTCATTACCAAAAAACCCAATACATACAACACAGCGACGTCATCATTGACACACCCGGCGAATACGCCGAAAACGCCTTTTTGGGGCGCGCGCTGGCGCTGTATACATACGAGGCTCATGTGGTGGGGTTGTTGCTCAGCGCCACCGAACCATACAGTTTATACCCCCCTTGCGTGACCTCTTGTTGTAATCGACCGGTCATCGGCATCGTTACACACACCGACGCCCCCAACGGCGACCCCGACCAGGCCGAAAAGTGGTTGCGTTTGGCGGGGTGCCGAGAGATTTTCCGAGTGAACAGCACCACCGGCGAGGGCGTCAAGGATATCTTGGAATATCTCCGAGAACCGGACGACCCGCCCCTCTAAAAAGGGCAGCACAGGCAATTAGCCCACATAAAACAAACAAAAAATCCCCTATGGTGTTTAATACACCATAGGGGATTTGCTGTTTTATTTTTCTTCCGCCGTGTCGTTTTGGGCGTTTTTCAGTGCATTAGCATCCGAGTTCACAATCTGTTGCAACGCGACCTGCACTTGCACATCCTCTTTCGGGGCCAACAAGCGGTATATGGCAGCCTGTGTATCCGACAAGGCAATTTCTACCGACGGCACAATGCCGACGTCTTGCCAAGAGCCACCCTTCAACAAACCATACTCACCCACGGTCAAACGCAACGCGGAGTGGTCCAGTTCCAACGGGAACAGCTGTTGATATTTGGCCTTGCCCGCCGTGGTTTTACCGACGACGGTGGTTAAACTGGCCTCCTGCAACACACCAGCAAAAAATTCAGCCTCACCAGCCGTCCGCTCATTCACCAAAGTCACCGTGGATACGCTGATTTGGTTGTTAGCGGAAGCGGACAACTTGGTGACCACACCGGTATGGTCAGTCAGCGAGCCATACATACCGAGCGGCATCAAATAAGAAATGACCTCTTGGGCTGCTTCCGACGAACCGCCGCGGTTGTTACGCAGATCGAATATCAACCCGACCGCCCCTTTGTTGAGCAAATCCGACACGGTGGAGCGGAATTGTTCCGGGGTGTTGTTGTAAAACGCCGTTACCTGCACATACCCCACGTCTCCATCCAGCATAGTATCCAAGACTGAACGCACGGTATATTCGTATGCAGACAAGTCAAAAGCCAGTGTTGCGCCATCGCGCTGCACGCTAAGCAACACTTTCGCAGCCGTGTCCATCGTGTTTTGCAATTCCGACACGCTTTTTCCATCCACGGAAACCGTGTCTATGGCGGTGAGCACGTCCCCCACCCGCACGCCGGCCTTGCTGGCAGCCGAATCGCTGTACACCTTGCACACAACGGGGTTTCCCAACGCATTCAGACACACGTCTAAGCCTACATTGTTGGCTTTGCCATCCAAGCGCAGTAGTTCTTTGTTGTATTCATCCGGGGTGTAATACGCCGCATAGGGGTCTTTTAACCCGGTGGCATACCCCTTAGTTATAGCCTGTCGCAGGCTTTCCTCATCAATATCCTCATAGTATTCCCGCACCTTTTTATCCACGTCGTTAATGTGCTCATACATGGTTTGACGCTGGGAGACCGAATGCACCTGATGGTTGAAATAGCGCATCGCCACCAACATGGTGATGGAAATCGTTAAGGCCGCCGTCAAAATAAGCAATGTGACAGCTGTACTTAAACTGATTTTTTTCTTCATTGGCATACTATCATCTCCCAACTCAGTTCACACGCGGACTGACATACCCATCGAGCGGGTCTACCTGTACGCCGTTGAGGCGCACCTCAAAATGCAAGTGTGGGCCGGTGACATTGCCGGTGGCACCCGCTTGCGCGATAACCGTTTTGCCGCCCTTCACTTTCTGCCCCACATAGGCAAACACTTTGGAGCAGTGGGCATACATCGTACTCACGATGCGGCCGCGGCTATCCTCACCGTGGTCTATAATAAGACAATATCCATAACCCGCACTCCAACCGGATCCCCATGAATTGGTCTTGTTCACCGCAATAACCGTACCATCCGCCGCGGCGACAATGTTTTCTCCATATATCGGAATCGGTCCGTTAGCCACGTCAATACCTTTGTGGTTTGTACCCCAACGCGGGCCAAATTTACTGGATATAGCCCGCACGGTCGGCACCGGCCAATACATCATGTTTTGATTGTATTTGCCGCTTGTGCCGGTGTTGGTAATGAGAGCGCGAATGGCGGCATCCGCGGCTTCAATTTCCGCCTGTTTCTTCTTCAATTGGTCACTATATGACGACACCGTGTTTTGCAATTTATTGACCTCTGTCTGTGCCGCGCTATACAGCGTGTCCAACTGACGCTTTTTGGAATCGGACGTCTTTTTG
>JAFPCP010000057.1 GCA_017423825.1 Clostridia bacterium
ACACAAAGTTGGTTGTGTAACTCTTGTAGTCAGTCCGGACGTCCATCCGTGTCAGATGGTTGGTGCCATCCTCATACCGGTACAATATCTCGCCCCAACGCCAACCGTTGTCGTTGTTCACGTACCGTTTCCGCAGCACACTGGTAACACGCCCCGCCAGGTCGTACAAATACTTGGTGCGGGTGTCGCTGGCATAATCCTTGAGGATGCCCAACTGCCCCTTGTCGTTGTATACATACTCCACACGTTGCGAGCTGTTGGTGGGTGTTTTCCGTAGGATGCGGCCAAGGGCATCGTATTCATAGGTCAAGGTGTGCCCGTTGCCATACGTAAGCTGTTGCAACGCGCCGGTGCTTCCATCATACAGATAGGAGGCTAACAGGCGCCCGCTGCTGTCTGTGCCGAGCCGCGTGCTCTGCGTGCGGCCGAGGCCGTCATACGTAAAGCGATAGGTGGTACCGCTGCCGGACAGGATGCCGGTGAGCGTATCCGTTGCGGTGTTCTGGCTGTACGTAACCCGGCTTTGTAAGTTGCCGTCGGCATCCGAAACGCTTGCGCCGGTCAGGTGGGTATTGCTCCCGTCGTAGGTGTACGAGGTTTTCGTACCGTCGGGCGCTATGGTATAATTGGCAAGGCCGGAATTCGCATTGGTGTCGGTGAGGGTCACGTTTCCAAGTTCATCCGTTGCGGTAGCCACATAGTTCCCGTTAGAGCTGTAAGTCGCCTCAGTCATGATGTAGGCATCGGTGGAAAGCGACGGCTTTGCTTCGATAAAATACCACTCTTGCCCTAACAAGGACTGGTCCCGCGTTCTTTGGGACACACGGGTGTCGTCCTCCGAGGTGGCATTCTCTCTGGTCCGTTCATCGACGCACTTCGCATAGTTGCTGCTTCGGGTGAGAATGAGGAAGGTGCCGCTATCGCTGTCTGTGCGTACGATTTTGAACATTTGGGCGGTGCTTCCGTTGGTGTTGTACACCTGAATGTTCGAGGTTTCGGCATCGGTATTTCCCTCTAAATCAATCCGCAGATTGGCATTGGTTGCCGGGCGAATATTGTACACGTCGGCTGTGCCCGTTGCCATCAGCACGAATTGCTGTGCGGAATCGTTGGGCTTCCACGTTTCCATTTCGCACAAATCGTTGTGCACGATGTTCGCCATATCCAAAGCATTACCGGTCTTGGCATTGCGGATATAGTACGAAACACCGGGAGTCAACGACGTGGCAAAGGTGTCCGTGCCCACAACAGCCTTTGTCGGATTGCCGTGGCTGTCGTAGGTATATTCTATCCGTTGGCCATTGGTGGATTGGGTAGACAGCAGATTGTGCGTGGTGTCATCGTAGCTGGCAAACACCTCGCTGCCGCTTGGATTAGCCAGCATGCCGAGGTTGTTGTTCTTGTACGTGTAAGAGGCGGCGACGTTTTCTTGGTCAGTGGCGCTCACTACGTTGCCGTTTTTGTCGTAGGTGTAGGATTGACCGTAACCGTCCCGGTAGAGATATGGTAACGTGAACTGGGCGGTGTTGGCTTGACGGGTATATTCCAATACCACGTCGACTCTGTTGTAGGCCCCGGTAGCCACCGCTTCGCCGGAAACAAACTGCCAGTTGTTGTAATCGTGGTTGAAATTCATTCGCCGTCTGCTTCCCACCAGAGTGGTGCCGTTGTAGAACTCCACGCTGATAGCAAAGTCGCGGTTGTTGTCTTCGCTTGCATCGGGATCTAACTCTACAGCATTGCCTTTGGCCCAACAGCCTGCACTGTACACGTCTCCCTTTTTGCCGTTGCTAACAGTAATGGATTGCGCCAAACGAGCATGTGTGGAGGCTGCACCGTTGGCTTGTATAGCATAGGTGGATTTATCGGGTTTATATCCGTCTGCATCGGCGGCGTTGCTTACCACCGTCCACGTACCCTCTTTTTGCGTCCAGCCGTTTTTACCGCTTTCGAAGACTGTGTTGTGCAGCAGGTTGTGTGTGCCTGCTCCTTCTTCCTGATATTCCAGCTGAACGTCATCTATCCACATAGTTCCCAACGTCTGAGCACCATTGGTGCCGAAAAGCACTTTGAGGGTGTCTCCGGCCGCGCACTCCAACGAGGTGCTCAAGTGCGCCCAGTCGTTTGCGGCGGTTTCGTTGCAGTTTGCCTGTGCGTAACCGAGGATTTCGCCATTGCGCCATCGCTCCAGCCGAATCAGCACGCCGGGACCGGGCGTTAAATGCACGCCATTGGTTGATACGTATCCGGAAAGAACGTAATATCCGTTCTTTGGAACAGTTTTATTCTGTTGCGCGTAGAAATAGGGATTTGTTGCTGTGCCTATGGACGTGCGGGATGCTTTGATGCTGCCTTTGCCGGTGCGCCCGTACGTGGAATCCCACGTTACCGTCCCAACTTGTCCCGGAGCAATGGATGTGCTGTACGAACCGTTGCTAACAAAACTCGTGTCAAATCGGGAGTCGCTCAGGTAGTTAACAACACTTTTTTGCGTGTCGGAAGCAAATAAAACCTTGTTTTCTGTGCCGGATACAACACCTTCATTATTGCTTATCAAACCCGGTTTTCCGAACGCATAGCTTTTTCCGCTCCCGTCTGTGTGGTTGACGACGCAGACTGTTTGCATATAGTTGTTAAACTGATAGGTATATTTGCGGTATCGCTTGTTTTGCTCGTTCGTGTCGCTCAATGTGACATCTTCACAAATATTGGTACAGTTTTTGCCATACTCAAACGTATACTGTGCACCGGTAATCGTCCCTGTCGCGGTGTCCAACTTCATGCTTTTCACCCGGACGGGATTTTGAGCAGTATCATATGTGATAGTTAAGCGTTGTCCGTTACCGGTAACCGTCGTCAGTCTATTAGATGTATAATGAAAGGTTGTTAGGTTCCCGTCTGGAGTTGTCGCTTTCCACAATTCGCCTGCTGCATTATAGACGTATTGATACTTTCGGTTAGCCGGGTCAGTTATACTGGTCAATTGCTCGTAGGTATTATACCAAAATGTATACACCCGGCCAGCGCCATCGGTTATTGTGTCTATCAACACTTTGCCATCTACGGTTTTGTAGGTAATGGCGATATAGTTCCCATTCGTATCTTCTTGGCGAAGCAGCTTGCCTTGGCTGTCAAATTTCAGAACATTATCGCCTTTGTCCTTCAATACATATCGAGCCGTTGTACTGCTGTTGTTAACCGTCAAGGTTAAACCCAGACCATCCTCGTCTTGGAGCGCGTTGTTGTTCTCATAAAAATAGTGGTCAGTGCCATCGGAATCGGTATAGTAGTAAGGATATGTTTCTTTCAAATCCTGGTTGGTTACAGGCGTAATACTGGCCTGGAAATTCATACGCCATCGGCCACCATAGGGGCCTTTGAATTCTGTATTCGTATTATATACCCGGCTCAAAGAAACAGGCATACGGTTGCCATCCGTTCCGCCCTCTGCCAATACGGCAACTAGATTTCCCGTGGCGTTGTTGGTCATTACAGAAACGCCTCGACCAACGGACAGAGTCGTGTACGTCCAGTAATCCTCAATGCCAGAACAATCGCGGTAAGTAATAAACGCGGACGGCCGATATTCGGCGTAGGTGCCGCTTATGTCATCCGAGAACCAACAAGCCGCATTAGAAGTCGTTGCCAATGCGTTTGTTTTTAGCAGAACGCCGTAGTTAGCATACTCGCCCTTTGCCCATGCAACCGCCAATTCGGTTATGTCATAGCAGGACTGGTATTCATCTTGCGTTTCAATTCGATAGTCGGAGACGAGGGCATCATAATCCGGCTGATTATTCCAGGTGACGGCCAATTCGTCCCAAGACTCTTTTATGCGATGCAGATTGATTTGCGTGGATGTGGCCAGATGATAATTATCGCCTCCCTCAGAGGTGAGCGCATCCAAGTACTTAGTTAAAACCAACCGCGCTTCAACGATGTTCACATTCCCTAATCCAAGAGCGGTTGTGTTTGGCATGTTGAATCTGACCAATCCACGATATTCCTTGGGAACACCACTCTTATTAAGCATAGTTCCTGCATACATAAGATGTGCCTGTTGGTTGGGCGAATCGGGATTCTGCGAGTAAACTCGTGCGGTGTCAATTGCCGTTCTGCCAATATCCGTTCGCACCGTCGGGTCGATGGTTACCGGATATACACGCTTGCTGTCCAACAGCCAATTCCGACTGGGCGATATGATGTAGCGATAGCCTCCGGTGACCGGTGTTAATGTAACGGCCACCGCTTGACTGTATTCGTCGGCGGCATCGAACATATACGGCGCCTCAACCACAAAAACGGGCTCTGCTGTTTCTGGTTTGTAAAAATGAACGGACCGGTCTTCCTGCAATGCAGCCGTTAGTCCGGTTGCCTGTATCATGAAAGCAAGCTGTTCGCGGTATTTTTGTAATATGCAACGCCGTTTTTGACCTCTGCCGAAATCAGCGTATTATTAATTTCTTTCCAATGATACCCATCGTGATAGTGAATGGGATTATTATAGATGGCCGCAACAAGCAAGCCGTCGGTGCGACGAAAGAATTTAGTGTTGGCGTCGCGAAGACTTTCAATCTCACCAACAATATCTGCGTCGTCCGGCAAATTAGAGGATACTCTTTCGCTAGAAATGACTGAGGCTGTACTGTCTGTCGTAGAAGATAGGCTTTCTGCTGAAACAGGAATGGCTGTGAGTAAAAACACTAGAACACACAAAACGGAAATCAAGCGGACCATACTCTTTTTCATTTGAATCCTTCTTTCTTTTTGACACGGGTTTACATCCAACGGTTAGACCAATGCACAAAAGCGGAACTGCCCATCCATATTATACCAAACGTGTACCGTTTGCGCAATATTCAAAAAGCGCAAACATTCTTGTTCCCTCGCGTTGTTCTTGATTGACATCGTTAAGGCGTTGTTAATCTCTTCCCATTCACCATCTTTTTGACAATGAATAGCTTCGGCGTGCAAAACTGCAATCAGCAATGATTGCTTTGCTGAGGGAAAGAAAGGTACTGTCATTAGAGAGCTGAACACATCAACAAAAGGGATACTCGACGAAATCATTAAAAAAGCTAACGAAGAATTTATGCGCCCAATAATTCAGTCTGTGGCAACATTACCTATCGAAGAACTATCTTTGTTTGCAGAATCAATGATAAATATCACTTCTGTTCGCCGAAAAGTTGCTTTAGATGGCAATATTGGAACTGTGGGCGGTCCAATTGATGTCGCAATTGTTTCAAAGCACGACGGATTTATTTGGATGAAACGAAAGCACTATTTTGACATAAAATATAATCCGCAGTATATGTATACCCACTATACTGAAAATCCGAAAATGTATGAGGGCATCAGCAATGAAGAAACAGATTAAAAACGAAACTGAATCATATTATTTAAAGTTTTTAAGTGATAAATATTGTTCATTCAAAAACGATTCCGTACCACTTAAATTTAATGCAACAGAAGAATCCAATGAAAGTGCATTTCCAAAGGACAATAAATATAAAAATTCAGGAACCTCAAGTAATAAAAAATAACGCAAAAAAGAGCTAACAGACTTTGTAACAAAAATCTGTTAGCTCTTTTTTTATGAATAATCTGAAATTGTTGTCAAAACGTTGTCACGAGGCTTTTTTAAACCTTAAAAACCCAGTGTTTATGCGGGTTTTCAGCGTTTTTGGTATTATTCCCACTCGATGGTGCCGGTGGGCTTCGGGGTTATATCGTACACCACGCGGCAGACGCCTTTCACTTCTTTGAGAATGCGCTCGGTGATGAGGTTGAGCACTTTATACGGAATTTTTTCAATCGTCGCGCTCATCGCATCTTTTGTGTTCACCGCGCGGATGATGACAAACCACTCTTCGGCACGCTTATCGTTGCGCACGCCAACGGTCTTCATGTCCGGAATGGCGGTGAAATACTGCCACACTTTGCCCGCCAAGCCGTTATTTTCGAACTCTTCGCGGAGAATGGCATCCGATTCACGCACCGCCTCCAAGCGGTCGCGGGTGATAGCGCCCAAGCACCGCACGCCCAAACCGGGGCCAGGGAACGGCTGACGGTATACCATGTTTGCCGGCAAGCCCAGAGCCTCACCGACCACACGCACCTCATCTTTATACAGGAATTTCAGAGGTTCCACCAATTCCAGCTGCATCTTTTTCGGCAGACCGCCTACGTTGTGATGCGCCTTGACGCCGTCGCTTTCAAGGATGTCGGGATAGATGGTCCCCTGCGCCAAAAAGCGGATATCCTCCAACTTACGGGCCTCTTCGTTGAACACACGAATGAATTCCGCGCCGATGATTTTGCGCTTTTTCTCCGGCTCGCAAACGCGCGCCAGTTTACGCAAAAAGCGGTCGGTCGCATCCACATATACTAAATTCGCATCCAACTGATTGCGGAACACGTCGACCACCTGTTCCGGCTCGCCTTTGCGCAGCAAACCGTGGTTCACGTGCACGCTCACGAGCTGTTTGCCGACGGCTTTGATGAGCAGAGCGGCAACCACGGAGGAGTCCACTCCGCCGGACAAGGCGAGCAGCACTTTTTTGTCGCCGATCTGCTGCCGCAGGGCGGTCACTTGCTCTTCAATAAAGGCGTCCGCCAACGCTTGGGTGGTAATACGTTTCATGCTTTCCGGTCTTTTCTGATTTTCCATTGCTATATCCTCCGCCCTTTTATCTATTAGTTGGTATAGTTGTCAAAATAGCCCTGCACAAGCACGACGGGGGTGCCTTTATCGCCGGAGCCGCTGGTGAGGTCGCACAAAGAGCCAATCAGGTCGGTCAACTGACGCGGGGTGGTACCTTGGGCGGCCATATTCCCCACCAAATTGCCGTCTTTCTGCCGGATGCTGTCGGAGATGGCTTTACGCAAGGCGTCACCGGACAAATCTTTGAAATCGTTATCCGCGAGGTATTTCAGTTTCAGCTCGTTGGGGGTGCCGATCAAGCCATCCGTGAAGGCGGGCGACACAACCGGATCGGCGAGCTCCCAAATCTTTCCTTTCGGATCTTTGAAGGCGCCGTCACCATACACCATAACCTCAACGTGTTTGCCGGTCGCGGTAAGGATTCGTTCTTGCACGTCCAGCACCAACTGTTTGCAATCGCGGGGGAACAATTTTACGGTGGTTTCGGTGGATTTGTTGGAACCCAGCAGACCGTACAATTCGTTGCAGCCGCTGCCGTTGACCGGGGCGGTGAGAATATCATCCAGACCGCACACAACCTTTGCGCCGGCGGCTCTTAATATTCTCTTGGTGCGTTCCCGGGTGTGAATGTCACACGTCAGCACGCAATCCGTATAATCCAAAATAGCTTTGGCTTGGTTAGCGAAAACGATTTCCACTTCCGCGCCGGCTTCTTTGATAAGATTGCCGTAATATTCCACGTAATCCACACCGGTGAATTCCAGCGGGTGCACACCGATTGCCTCCCGATACTGTTCGAGCGACAGCACATCGGAATACGGATTGATACCGGCGGCATCGATTTTATCCCAGTTGGCCAGCTCGTTGCCCACCTCGTCCGAGGGATAGCTGAGCATCAGCACAATTTTTTTAGCGCCCTTGGCGATGCCGCGCAAGCAAATCGCAAAACGGTTGCGGGACAGGATGGGAAAAATAACACCTATGGTCTCGCCACCCAATTTAGCGCGGACGTCTGCGGCAATATCATCTATCGAAGCATAGTTGCCCTGTGCACGGGCCACAATGGATTCGGTGATGGAAATAACATCTCGGTCACGCAGAGAGAACCCCTCGCTGTCGGCGGCTTGCAAAACGCTGTCCGCTACAATGGCAGCCAAATTATCTCCCTCTCGGATGATGGGGCAGCGAATCCCTCGGGATACGGTACCCACACGGCGTGTAGTTTCTGCCATGGATAAATCAATCCTTTCCTGTTTTGGATATATGCCGGGATGGCGGAGGTGGCCCAAGGCCGCGGGCGCCTCTCCTAACGACTTATTCTATCACGCAATTAGGCTGTTCGTCAATAAGAGGTTACAGGAAAATCGCCATAAAATACGGAAATTTTTCAAAATTTTTCCTTAATCGGAGCCGGCTTCCTTTGCATGTGGTTTTTAGCGAACGATGGTATACAACAGCGGTTGCGCTTGCGGGGGAGCATCCTGTATGGTTATGGCGGCCCGATAGGCCGCTTGCGCCGCACCCACAACGTCCGCACGGTTTGTATGCAAAGTAGCCAGGCAGTCGCCGGCGCAAACACAGTCGCCTGTTTTTTTCCAAAGGCGGATGCCGGCGGCATGGTCGATGGCCTCACCTTTTTGGCGCCGCCCCGCACCCAGCAGAACGCCGATGTTGCCGATTTGTTCGGCATCCATGTCCGCTATATAGCCACCGGTTTGGGCCACAACGTCCTGTGTGACGGCCGCGGCCGGGAAACGGGTGGTGTCAGTCAGATAGGCGCCGTCTCCGCCCTGGGCGACAATCCATTTTTGCATACGCGCAAAAGCCGCCCCGGAATCTATGGCCTCTTTGACCTTTTGCAGGCTATGCTCCGGTGTCCAACCGTGGCAAAGGGACAGCATTTCCGCCGCCAGCGCCTCGCACAACTGCCTCAGCCGTGGGCAACCTTTGCCTTGTAAAATCTCGACGGCTTCCAACACTTCCAGCGTGTTCCCAACCGCCCAACCGAGCGGCACGTGCATATTGGTCACCAGCGCCGACACTTGCCGTTCGCAAGATTTGGCAATGGCAACCATTTGCCGCGCCAGCTCTTCCCCTTGTTCACGGGTTTTCATGAAAGCACCATTGCCGACTTTGACATCCAGCACGATGTTGTGCGCGCCCGCGGCGAGCTTTTTGCTCATGATGCTGGACGCAATCAAAGGCATGCTGTCGACCGTGGCGGTGACGTCCCGTAAAGCATACAGCTTTTTGTCCGCCGGCGCCAGATTCGCGGATTGCCCGATGATGGCAATCCCGATCTGTTCCACCTGCGCGATAAAATCCGTCGGCGGCAGTTCGGTGCGATAGCCGGGGATGGATTCGAGTTTATCCACCGTGCCACCGGTGTGTCCCAATCCGCGACCGGACATTTTCGCGACCTTGCCGCCCAGAGAGGCCACGATAGGCCCCACGATGAGGGAGGTTTTATCCCCCACCCCGCCGGTGGAGTGTTTATCCACCGTATAGGCGCCAAAACAGGATAAATCCACCTGATCTCCGGAACGCATCATCGCATCGGTGAGGGTGGCTGTCTCGGCGGCATCCATGCCGTTAAAACAGATCGCCATAGCCAGCGCCGACGCCTGATAATCGGGGATATCCCCCGCGGTGTAGCCGGTGACAAAACACCGGATTTCTGCCTCGGATAACGGCAGTCCGTCTCGTTTGTGACGGATGATATCATACATACGCATGCCCGGTTGTGCCTCCTTCGTCTAGTATGTCGTGTTTTTATTCATTTTAACACATTTATAGCAAAGGGTAAAGAGAGCAAAATTTTATGCGTACATTTTTATCTTGCGACAAAAAACGGTAGAATATTCCTAAACGGTATGCTATAATGAGGGCGGTTTGTCAGAGAGATGACAGGAAAAGAAAAGAACGGAGGAACAAAAAATGGATGGATTATTACAATGGTTTATGCAGTTGCTTCGGGGCCTTTCCGGTGAATGGGTGGCGCTTATCATTTCCATGATACCCATATTGGAATTGCGCGGCGGCTTGTTAGCGGCCTCCCTGATGGGGGTGGATATTTTGCGCGCGGTGCCGATTTGCGTGCTGGGAAACACGCTCCCTGTCCCGTTTATCTTATGGTTTATCACGCCCATTTTCACCGCTCTCAAAAACACAAAACTCTTCCGCCCGTTGGTGGAAAAGTTGGAAAAAAAGGCGCTGGGCAAAAGCGATAAAATACAAAAAGGCTATTTCTGGGGTTTGGTGTTGTTTGTGGGCGTACCGTTGCCCGGCACCGGCGCTTGGACAGGCGCGCTGATCGCCTCTATGCTCAACATCCCCTTCAAAAAGGCGTTTCCGGCTATTTTGCTGGGCATTTTACTGGCCACCATCATCATGTCTATCGTTTCCTACGGCCTGCTGGGTGCAGTTCTCGGTTAATGATATAGGCAGGCATAGCTTTCCCGCTCAGCGCATATATATGGGGTAAGTCAGAATGGAAAGGAACGATATGAGCATGGAGAAAAAGAGAGTGTATCTGCCCGAGGGCGCGTTGCTGACCACCGCGGAAAACCAGGCGGCAACGTCCAGCCTGACTGCCCTTATGCGTGCGCAGGATGAGCAGATGCTATTAGAGGCTCGTGTGGTGCGTTGTGACGTGGAACATAATTTGATCGTACAGTTGCCGTGCGGAGAAGGCATTATCCCGCACGACGAAGGTGCGCAGGGCATCGCGGAAGGTACCACCAAAGATATCGCCCTGATTTCGCGCGTAGGAAAGCCGGTTTGTTTTGTGGTCACAGGGTTTGAGCAAACCGGAGACGTTTGCCGGCCGGTGTTGTCCCGACGCGTGGCACAAGAGCGTTGTCGAGAGGAATTCCTAAACCATCTGCGTCCCGGTGACGTGGTGCCCGCTCGTGTGACGCGGCTGGAAACATTCGGCGCTTTTTGCGACATCGGATGCGGGCTGGTCGCCCTCATGCCGATTGCGGATATTTCAGTCAGTCGCATTTCCCATCCGACCGACCGCCTCGCGGTGGGAATGGAAATCCGCACCGTGGTGTCCACCATGGAGAATGGCCGCATTTGCCTTTCTTTGCGGGAATTGCTCGGCACATGGGAAGAAAACGCCGCGCTGTTCAGCGAAGGCGAAACCGTGTCCGGCGTGGTCCGTTCGGTGGAAAGTTACGGCATTTTCATAGAATTAACCCCCAATTTGGCGGGTTTGGCGGAATTGCATCCGGATATGGACGTGCGGGTTGGCCAACAGGCGGCGGTGTTCATCAAGGGGATGAACCCGGAGAAAATGAAGGTGAAGTTGGCGCTCATCGACGTGATGGATGGCGAATCAAAACCCGCACCGTTGCGGTATTTTATTACCGAAGGCCCCATCACGCAGTGGCGCTATTCCCCATCCGGCAGCCAGCGTGTGATTGAGCGGGCTTTTGCAATGGCCGAATAAAGTATGCATAGAAAAATCCTCGAACAGGTTGCAATCTGTTTGAGGATTTTGTTATAATAATATGCATAAGATTTTTTGATGGGGGGAAACGATGTGAAACGGGGACTGGCGTGGCTGGCTGTTATATGTGTTTTATTGAGCATCTGTCTGACCGGTTGCGGCGACGACGGAACCGGGAAGAATTTCCGCTTTCCCCTCGCGGCAGAACCAAAACAACTCGATCCGCAGGCCGCGGGAGACACCGCTTCCATCACCTTATTGTCGGTGTTGTTTGAGGGGCTTACCCGCTTGGATGCAAACGGAAAAGCCGTGCCCGGTGTCGCCGATTGGACGGTGTCGGATGACGGACGGCTATACACATTCACCTTGCGGGAATCCTATTGGAGCACCATATCTGTGCGAGGCGAAACGCCTTGGGACGATCCGGTCATGGTCACAGCGGACGACTTCGTTTATGGGTTGCAACGTGCCCTGTTGCCGCAAACCGGCTCAGCATGGGCGCATCATTTATATGGCATAGAAAACGCCCAAGCTGTGCACGAGGGGAAGAAGCCGGCGGATGCATTAGGCGTGCGTGCAGTGAGCGAAAGCGTCCTCACCGTCACGCTGACAAAGCCGGATGCACATTTTCCGGCAGTATTAGCCGGCACCCCCTGTATGCCGTGCAATCGCGATTTCTTTGCCTATACAGCCGGGCGGTATGGGTTGGAAAAGGAATACATCCTCACCAACGGGCCGTTTGTGTTAACGGCGTGGAATCATAACGAATCGCTGCTGTTGCACAAGAACGACTATTATCACGCAACCGACAACGTTTCGCCGGCAGCCGTGCGGTTTGTTATTAATCCGGAGAATGCCGTGGAAGCCTTAGAGAACGGTTCCTTAGACGCAGCTCCGCTGTCGGCAACCGAACAGGACGTGGCACAAAAAGCCGGTTTGCAGGTAGTCGCGTTGGAAGACACCATGCGGGGTTTGTATTTCAACACCGCCGCGTCGCCCTTATCCATCACGGCGGTTCGGCAGGCGTTACGCGACGCCGTGGAATGGGAACAAATCTACGCCTATTTGCAGGAAATAGGCGAACCGCCCGCCACCGGGTATGTGGCACCAGACGCCATTGTGGCCGGCGGTGAGCCGTACCGCAACTCGGATAATGCGCTTACCTTTCAAACGAATTTGAACCGCGCGCAAACAGCCTTAGGACAAGGATTGGCAACGCTATCCAAGGAAGGTGGATCATCCGCTTTCCCGCGGTTGACGGTGTTGGCGGCGCAAGACGACAAGAGCGCTAACCTCGCCCGCTATTTCATCCAATCGTGGCAGAAAAACTTGAAGATATACGCCGAGTTGGAACTGCTCAGCGAGGCGGATTTAGCCAATCGGGTGAGAAGCGGACGGTATGAAGTGGCTATCTATACGGCCAGCGCAACCGGGCTCACCGGCGCAGAAAATCTGCAAGCGTATGCAAGCGGCAACAGCGAAAATCACACCGGCTTTTCGAACAAAGCCGTGGACGCGGCGCTGGCGACGGCGCTTTCCGGCGGGCGCGCACAATTGCAAGCCGCCGAGACGTCGCTGTGGCAGCTGTGCCCGACATTGCCGCTGAGTTTCCCCTACCGCTATTACGGCGTGGCTGCCAACAGTGAGGGAATCACCGTGCGGCCGTTCGGTGGCGGCATTTACGGTTCTCCTTTTGAATTTTTACAGGCAAAAAAATGGGATTGACGCCCTTCTTATAGCCTCTTTTTTTGCGAAAAGAGCAACGTTTATATGAACCCGTATATAAAAAGCGGAGTGGAAAATCCACTCCGCTTTTTATGTTATTTTGGACAACCGGATTTATTTGTTGTTAAGGAAATTTTTGAAAACCAACAGGTTGTCGCTGTCGCTCTGGGGCAGGTAGCGATCCACCGCAATCTCCTCGCTCGTGCGAACATCAGAGAACAAGCATGCAGTGTAAATCGTACCCTTGAAATACTGCGTGTTGCCTACACGATTATCGCCGCCAATCTTGTATCCGCTGACAATTTCAGGAATGGCC
>JAFPCP010000058.1 GCA_017423825.1 Clostridia bacterium
GAACGGCGCCGCGGATTGTTGGACGGCGTATGTGTCACCGGCGGTGAGCCGTTGTTGCAGCCGCGGTTGGTGGATTTTTTGCAACAGGTCAAAGATTGGGGCTACGCGGTGAAACTCGACACCAACGGCAGTCTGCCGCGGCAATTGGCGGCGGTGTTGGACACCGGTCTCGTGGACTATGTTGCGATGGACATCAAAAGTTCGCCGGCGGGATATGCGGCGGCTACCGGCGCACAGGTGGATATGGCGGCGTTTGAGCAGAGCGTGTGTCTGTTGCGCGACGGTGGTGTCCCGCATGAATTTCGTACCACCGTGGTCAAGGGTATACACACCGCGGCGGATATGCAGGCGATTGGTCGCTGGATTGGCGGCCCTGAGGTGGCGTATTATCTGCAACGGTTTGTGGATTCCGGGCAGATATTGGGCAGTGGATGCTCCGCTTTCTCGGAAGAGGAGATGGATAGTCTGCTGGCTGTGGCAAAGGCATATTTACCCCGAGCGGCTATACGGGGTTAGAAAGATATATAAAGGAGTAGACGGGTATGTACAAAGTAACGAAACGAGATGGAAAAGTCGCGGATTTCCACATTGCAAAGATTTCGGAGGCCATCAAAAAGGCCTTTGACGCGTGCGAGCGTCAATATAACGACGATGTGATCGATTTCCTCGCGCTGAAAGTGACGTCGGATTTCGAGCCGAAAGTCGAGGATAATTTGATAGCGGTGGAGGACATCCAGGACAGCGTGGAAACGGTGCTGGTGCAGGCGGGCTATGCGGACGTATCCAAAGCCTACATTCTGTATCGTCGGCAACGCGAAAAATTGCGTAACATGAAATCCACCATTCTGGACTACAAAGAATTGGTGGACCAATACGTGAAGAGCACCGACTGGCGCGTGAAAGAGAATTCCACCGTCACTTACTCGGTGGGTGGTTTGATTTTGTCTAACTCGGGCGCCATCACCGCCAACTACTGGCTGTCGGAGATTTACGACGACGAGATTGCCAAGGCGCATAAGAACGCCGATTTACACATTCACGACCTATCCATGCTGACCGGCTATTGCGCCGGTTGGTCGCTCAAACAGCTCATTGAAGAGGGCCTCGGCGGTGTGCCGGGAAAAATCACCTCGGCCCCCGCGAGTCACTTGGCTACCTTGTGCAACCAAATGGTGAACTTCCTCGGCATCATGCAAAACGAGTGGGCGGGTGCGCAGGCGTTCTCGTCGTTCGACACCTACCTCGCGCCATTTGTGCGTGTGGATAATTTGAGCTACGACGCGGTGAAGAAATGCATTGAGTCCTTTATTTATGGCGTCAACACACCCAGCCGTTGGGGCACGCAAGCGCCGTTCAGCAACATCACGCTGGATTGGACTGTGCCGCAGGATTTGGCAGACGAGTATGCCATCGTCGGCGGCAAGCGCATGGATTTCAAATACGGCGATTGCAAAAAAGAAATGGACATGGTCAACAAGGCCTTCATTGAGGTCATGATTGAGGGCGACGCCAACGGCCGCGGATTCCAATATCCCATCCCGACCTATTCCATCACCCGTGATTTCGACTGGTCGGACACCGAAAACAACCGCTTGTTGTTTGAAATGACCTCCAAATACGGCACGCCGTATTTCTCCAACTACGTCAACAGCGACATGGAGCCCTCGGACGTGCGTAGTATGTGTTGCCGTCTGCGTCTGGACCTGCGCGAGCTGCGCAAGAAATCCGGCGGCTTCTTCGGCAGCGGTGAGTCCACCGGCTCCATCGGCGTGGTGACCATCAACATGCCTCGCTTGGCATACCTGGCGACGGACGAGGCGGATTTCTACAAACGCTTAGACCACATGATGGACGTCGCCGCGCGTTCGTTGAACGTCAAACGCACGGTGATTACCCGCTTGCTGGATGAGGGATTGTATCCCTACACCAAACGCTATTTGGGTACCTTCACCAACCACTTCTCCACCATTGGTTTGGTGGGCATGAACGAGGTGGGTCTCAACGCCAACTGGCTGCGTAAAGACATGACCCACAAGGAGACGCAGAAGTTCTCCCAAGACGTGCTCAATCATATGCGTGAGCGTTTGTCGGATTACCAAGAGCTGTACGGCGACCTGTACAACTTAGAGGCTACGCCGGCGGAATCCACGTCTTATCGTTTGGCCAAGCACGACCGCAAACGTTTCCCGGACATTATTTGTGCGTCCGAAGGGGATGTGCCGTACTACACGAACAGCTCGCACCTGCCGGTGGGTTATACCGAAGACATCTTCACCGCCCTGGACATTCAGGACGGCTTGCAGACCTTGTACACGTCCGGCACCGTGTTCCACGCTTTCATCGGCGAGAAATTGCCGGATTGGCAGGCGGCTGCCGCGATTGTGCGTAAGATTGCCGAGAATTATCGGTTGCCGTATTACTCCATCTCCCCGATTTACTCGGTGTGTAAAGAGCATGGCTATCTGGCGGGCGAGCAGTTCACCTGCCCGAAATGCGGCAAAGAGGCTGAGGTGTACAGCCGCATCACCGGTTACTATCGACCCGTCAAGAACTGGAACGACGGTAAATCGCAGGAATATAAAGAGCGTAAGCTCTACAATATTGCCGGTTCGGTGCTGACGCACGAAGGCCCGCAGACGCAGGCGCAAGAGGATGCCGCATCGACGGCGGCGCTCGCGGACGGCGTGTACCTGTTCGCTTCGGCGACCTGCCCGAATTGTAAAGTGGCGGAGGCGTTGCTTAGCAAAGCCGGCGTCGCCTACACGAAGGTGCTCGCGGAGGAGAACGTAGCCCTGACGGAATCTTTGGGGATTCGCCAGGCGCCCACGCTGGTTACCGCCGCGGACGGCACGATTGAAAAATTCGTGTCGGTCGTGAATATCAAGAAATATCTGCAAACTATTTGTTAAGGATGCACGGAGCGGGCGGCAGTTTGTCGCCCGCCCCTTGTTATGAGGTGAAAACTATGTATGACATCGTTATTGTAGGCGCCGGCCCGGCCGGCTTGACCGCCGCCATTTATGCCCGCCGTGCGAACAAGCAGGTGCTGTTGCTGGAAAAGGCGGCCTTTGGCGGACAAATCACGTTTTCTCCTAAGGTGGAAAACTACCCCGGTTTCGAGTCTGTCAGCGGAAGTGGATTGGCAGATAAACTGGTGGAACAGGCCTTGGGCCAGGGCGCGGACGTAGAGATTGAGACGGTGGTGGATATCCGGGATAACGGCGCCACCAAAACGGTGCTCACCGAAGAGGGCAACGCCTACGACGCGAAAGCGGTGATTGTGTGCGCCGGCGCGCGGCATCGGCATTTGGGATTGGAGCACGAAGAACGCTTTATCGGCGACGGCATTTCCTTTTGCGCGGTGTGTGACGGCGCCTTTTATAAAGACAAGACCGTCGGCCTGGTGGGCGGCGGCAATTCCGCGTTGCAAGAGGCTATTTTGTTATCCGAAACCTGCCGCCAGGTCATTGTGATACAAAACCTCGACCGCCTAACGGGGGAAGAGCAACTGCAAGAGATTGTGTATAAACGGCCCAATATCCAGGTGCTGACCGGCACGGTGGTGTCCGGGATTGCGGACACGGAAACCTTCACCGGCATAACCGTGCGCCGCGTGGCGGACGACGCGGAACAGATGCTCGCGCTGGACGGGCTGTTCGTTGCCATCGGCTTGCAGCCGGAAAATGAGGCGTTTGCCGGCTTGGCGCAGCTGGACGCGGCGGGTTATTTTGCTACCGGCGAAGACTGCGTCACCAAAACGCCCGGCTTATTTGTGGCCGGTGACTGCCGTGCCAAGGCGGTACGTCAGGTGGCCACGGCCGTGGGAGACGGCGCGGTGGCGGCGCTGGCCGCTTGTCGGTATATTGACAATCTGTGATGCGCGACAGTTCGACAGGTTTTTTCTGCCGGGGGAGGTATAGTATACGTACAGCCAACGGTGTATCGTTGCATGTTTTAGAAAAAAGAGGTAACCCATGAGAAGTTTTTCGGAAATCACCCCGTATTTACAAGAGTTGGCGGATTTGTCGACTTCCAACAACCGCATTGAGCCGCTTATGTATAAGCAACACCACGTCAAGCGCGGGTTGCGGGACGTGGACGGCAATGGTGTCGTAACCGGCCTGACCGAGATATCCCGCATCTGCTCCAAAAAGACGTTGGCCTCGGGAGAAACGGTGCCGTGTCACGGGGAATTGTATTATCGGGGCATAAACATCCGCGACCTGGTGGCGGGGTTTCAGGCAGAGGGCCGGTTTGGATTTGAAGAAGCGGTGTATTTGCTGTTGTTTTCCGAGTTGCCGAACGAGGGGCAGCTGGCGCGATTTCGGGAGGAATTGGCCTCTTACCGGAGTTTGCCCCCGTCGTTTGTGCGGGACATGATTTTGAAAGCCCCCGGCAAGGATATGATGAACATTCTGTCGCGGTGCGTATTGGCTTTGTACGCCTATGACGAAAACCCGGATGACATCGCGGTTGCGAACGTGCTGCGGCAGAGTTTGCAGTTGCTTGCGACGTTTCCGTTGCTCGCGGTATACAGTTATCACTCGTATCAACATTATCACTGCGATAAGAGTTTGTTTATTCACCTGCCGAAGCCGGAGTATTCCACGGCAGAAAATCTGCTGCATTTATTGCGGGAGGATAGCGCCTTCACGCCGTTAGAGGCGCGCATTTTGGATTTGGCGATGGTGTTACATGCAGAACACGGCGGCGGAAACAACTCCACCTTCACCACCCACGTGGTCACCTCTTCCGGCACCGACACCTATTCCTCGGTGGCGGCGGCGCTCGGCTCGCTGAAAGGGCCGCGCCACGGCGGCGCGAACATCAAGGTCGTACAGATGTTTGACGATATGAAGGCATCGATTAACACACAAGACGAGGGCCAGGTAAAGGATTACCTCGTGCGGTTGCTGGATAAAGAGGCGTTTGACCGCGCGGGATTGATTTACGGTATGGGGCACGCGGTCTATTCGCTGTCCGACCCGCGCGCGGACGTGCTGATGCAATGCGCCAAGGATTTATCGGTGGAAAAGGGCCGCGAGGAGGACTTTGCGCTGTATGAGCGGGTGGCCAAACTCGCACCGGAAATCATTGCGGAGAAGCGGCGCATGTATAAGGGCGTGAGCGCCAATGTGGATTTTTATTCCGGACTGATTTACCGCATGTTGGAACTGCCGTATGAATTATTTACGCCGATTTTTGCGGTGTCCCGGATAGCCGGATGGAGTGCCCATCGGATAGAAGAGATTCAAAACGCCGGCAAAATCATTCGCCCGGCTTATTTGAGCGTGAAACAAAATCGGGACTATATCCCCATGGCGGCACGCGGTACAGAATAAAAAAGGAAGCACATCGAGCGATGTGCTTCCTTTTTCTTGTTTTGATGCGGGTGGCGTTACAGAACACGCCCCAAATAGTCGGCCAGGCTAACAATTACCGGCATGGTGACGACGGATAAGAGGGTGCTGAGCGACACCAAATTCACTGAAAGCAACGGTTCGCGGTCATACCGCGTGGCTAACATAGTGCAAGCGGTGGCCACCGGCGTGCTGATGCAAATCATCAGAGAGGTGAGCGCGGTGCCGCGCACCCCGCACGCCAGTAGCGCGCCCAGCGCGAGCAACGGCATAATCACCAGGCGCAGAGCGACACAGAAGTGACTGCGTTTGTTGCGCAAGGCGGCGCGCAGGTCGGTTTGCGCCAGATAGTAACCGATAATCAGCATGGGCAAAGGGGTGTTGAGCACGGCGATGTGACCAACCGCGTCGGCGAGCAGCGCGGGAATCGGGATAGACAGCAGAAAAATCGTCAATCCGACAACGACGCCGATGATGCCCGGATTGAGCACCAGATTTTTGCGGGACAAGGCGGCTTTATCCCCGCTCATTTCCCACACGCCGTAGGTCCACAGGCAGATGTTAAACACCATCACGTAGGCGGCGCAGTAAAAAACGCCTTCATCGCCGAGGATGGCCTGCTGCAAGGGGATAGCCATATACCCGGCGTTTGAAAAAATCATGGAAAAGCGCCACACGCGGCGGCGTCCTTCGTCTTTGTCGCGAAACAGCCACCGTGCGACCAAGATCAACACCGCGTGGTTGATCGCCGCTGCAAGCGCCACGATGAGAAACCCGCGCAACAGCTGGGTGTCGAAGGTGCGGATGCAGGATTTGATGATAACGCAGGGTGTGGCGATATACAGCACGAGATTGGCGCAGGCTTTGACCGCTGCCTCATTAAGCAGCCGACACTTGCCGCAAACCACCCCGACCGCCACAAGAAGAAATAACGTCAATACGTTTTGTGCCACGGTGAAAAAATCGCTTAGCATAGAAGCACTCCTTATGGGTGTTATAGCCGTCCGAACACGCGTGAAAACGCACCGGACAACCACCGCTATAATAACACAATTGGTTTGGGATGTACATGGATTTTACAAAAAAAAGAAATTTTTTCAAATTAGCACTTTACTTTGGTAAAATATTGGTGTATAATGCAAGCATGCTCTAAGCACATAAGGAGGAGATCAGTATGAAAATGAAAAAATTATTTGCGGTATTGGCCGCGGGTTTGCTGTTAGCGGGCTGTTTGGCTGGTTGCGGCGGCAGCAGCAACGAGAGCGCGTATGCGGATTTGACCATTATGCCGGGCGTGGAACTGGGTGTTGAAGAATACGGCATCGCGTTCCGTAAAGGTTCGGACATGGTTGCCAAAGTGGACGCCATCAGCGCCGAGTTGTTTAAGGACGGCACGATGGATGCCATTGCTGAGAAATACGAACAAAAAGACAACATGGTGAAAACCTTTGTTGCCTCCACCGATAGCAACCCCGCGGGCGCCAGCGATTGGGAGTATATCAAGAACAAAGGCAAAATGATTGTCGGCGTGACCGATTATGCCCCCATGGATTATCAAGATGCCAACGGCAAGTGGATTGGCTTTGACGCGGAATACGCCGAAGCGGTCGGCAAAAAGCTGGGCGTGGCGATTGAATTTTTGGAGATTGACTGGGACACCAAGGCGCTTGCTTTGGAGAACAAAGTCATTGACTGCGTGTGGAACGGCATGACCATCACGGAAGAGATGCTGAATGCGGCGGACGTTTCCGGTGCGTACATGAAGAACTACCAGGTGGTTGTGGTGAAAGACGCGGAAACCTACACCAGCCTGGAAAGCCTGAAAGGCAAAGTGGTTGTGGCCGAGGCTGGTTCTGCGGGCGAAAAAGCCGCGAAAGCCGATGCCAACCTGTCGGTGGGCTACAAGGAAGTGCCGGCGATGGCCGATGCCCTGTTACAGGTCAAGAGCGGCGCGGCGGATGCGTGCGTGATTGACTTCATCATGGCAGAGTCTTTGGTTGGCCAATAAGGCAATCGGTATACCAAAACAGGCAGGGAGTCCCATGGGCTCTCTGCTTTTTGGCGGTTAGCGGGGGTGTTCCGCCCGCCAAACAGAAAGGGACATACATATGAACTACACCTTTTCCTCCATTACATTGGATTTGTTACAAGGCTTTTTAGAAACGCTAAAAATCTTCGGCATCACGTTGTTGGTGGCGTTGCCGGTGGGCTTGCTCATCAGTTTCGGCTCGATGAGCCGCTTTGCGCCGCTCAAATGGCTGACAAAAACGCTGGTATGGATCATCCGCGGCACGCCGCTAATGTTGCAACTGATAGTGTTTTATTATGGGCCTGGATTGTTGTTTGGGCTGCCGTTGTTGGAAGCGTCCTTGGCGGTGTATTTAACCTTTATTGTCAATTACGCCTGCTATTTCTCGGAGATTTTCCGCGGCGGCATCGAGTCGGTTTCCCGCGGTCAGTACGAGGCCGGCCAGGTGCTTGGCATGACGCGCAGCCAGATTTTCTTCCGTGTGATTTTGTTGCAGGTGATTAAACGCATTGTGCCGCCGATGAGCAACGAAATCATTACCCTCGTGAAGGACACCTCTCTCGCGCGCACCATAGCGGTGTATGAAATCATCTTCTTTGCGCAGCGATACATCAAAACGGCGGGCTTGATTTGGCCGCTGTTCTATACAGGCGTCTATTATCTGCTGTTCTGTGGGTTGCTGACGCTGTTGTTTGGGTATATCGAAAAGAAGATGGCGTATTTCCGCACTTGACAAGGGAGGGATACCATGGCTGTATTAGAGGTTTGCAACATACAAAAGAGTTTTGCTAAAACGGTTGTTTTGAAAGGCATTGATTTCTCCATGGAACAAGGCGAGGTGCTGTCCATTATTGGCTCCTCCGGTTCGGGAAAAACGACGCTGTTGCGCTGTTTGAATTTTCTGGAAACCCCGCAACAGGGAAAAATCATTGTGAACGGGGCGGAATTGTTGGATGCGTCCAATCCGGTGAGCTTGAGTGATGCGGCCATTCGCCGCAATCGTCTGCATTTCGGGCTGGTTTTTCAGCAGTTCAATTTGTTTCCGCAGTACACGGTTAAGGGCAACGTGATGCTCGCCGAACAACTGCTTGCGAAGGAAAAAATCAAAAAAGAGGGCGCCTATGCCGGCCACACAGACTATCGGCAGGCGCTTGCGGCGATTGATGAAAAGGCAAATAAATTGTTGGAAGAGGTCGGTCTGTTGGATAAAAAGGACAGCTATCCTTGCCAACTGTCCGGCGGCCAACAACAGCGCGTGGCGATTGCGCGTGCGCTGGCGATGGAGCCGGAAATCCTTTGCTTTGATGAGCCGACCAGCGCGCTCGACCCGGAACTGACGGGGGAAGTGTTGCGCGTGATTCGGGAACTGAAAGAAAGCGGCCGCACGATGATTATCGTCACGCATGAAATTGAGTTTGCGCGGGACGTGTCGGATACGGTGATGTTTATGGACGAAGGCGTGGTGGCCGAGATGGGCCCGCCGTCCCAGGTGATTGAAAACCCGCAAAACCATCGCACACAGGAATTTTTATCGCGGTTTAACGAACGATAAATAAAAAAGCGGAAAGGGATAAATCCCTTTCCGCTTTTCTCGTAGGATTAATAGTTTTCTTTGCGTACTTCGAAGAAGCTTTGCGGATGCGCACACACCGGGCACACTTCGGGGGCTTTTTTGCCCATCACCAGATGTCCGCAGTTGCGGCACTCCCACATGGTTTCCTCGCTCTTGGCAAATACGGCTTGCATTTGCACGTTCTGCAACAGTTTGCGATAGCGCTCCTCGTGCGCCTTTTCGATGGCGGCCACTTGGCGGAACTGGTTGGCCAACGCGGTGAAGCCCTCTTCCTCTGCCTCTTTGGCGAAGCGGTCGTACATGTCGGTCCACTCGTAATTTTCGCCTTCGGCGGCGGCCAACAGGTTGGCGGCGGTGTCGCTCAGGCCGCCCAGCGCCTTGAACCACAGTTTGGCGTGTTCCTTTTCGTTGTTGGCCGTCTCCTCAAACAAGGCGGCAATTTGCTGATAGCCTTCTTTGCGGGCCACCGACGCGAAATAGGTGTATTTGTTGCGCGCCTGGGACTCGCCGGCAAAAGCCTCCGCGAGGTTTTTTTCGGTTTTGGTTCCTTTCAAATCCATAGTATATTCCTCCTTATATATTGAAATGACATATCTTCACCATATAGTATACCACTCAAAAATGGAGAATACAAGAAAAATTTTACTTGTCCATAAGCGGGAGGCTTTTCGGTGGAAAATCCGGTTTTGTATTGCGCCGTGGCTGTTTTCTTGGTATACTGTGGTAGAGAAAAGGAGTGTGTTAAGCATGGACACCGGCATGGAAATGAAATACATCGCGCGTATTCATACGGATTTCACAACAAAATTCGGTGTGCCGCGGCAAAGCGGGTTGGTGCCCGCATTGCAGGCGTCCATAGTGTTTGAGCCACCGTATCGCAACCCGGATGCGTTGCGGGGAATAGAGGGATTTTCGCATTTGTGGCTTGTGTGGCATTTTTCCGAGATGAAACAAGAGGCCTGGTCACCCACGGTGCGTCCGCCGCGTTTGGGCGGGAATACGCGTATGGGGGTGTTTGCGACGCGCTCCCCCAACCGCCCTAATCCTATCGGTCTGTCCTCTGTCCGTTTAGAGGGCGTAGATTGGCACACGCCGGACGGCCCGGTGTTGCGGGTATCCGGTGTGGATTTGATGGACGGCACGCCGCTTTTGGACATAAAACCGTATCTTGCCTATACCGACAGCCATCCACAAGCGACCGGCGGTTTCGTGGCCGACTTGTCGGAGCGGCACTTGTCGGTGGATTGTCCGGAGGTTTTGTTGCAGAGAATGGAGCCGGACAAGCGAGAGGCGTTGCTCGGCGTGTTGGCACAGGACCCGCGCCCGGCCTATCAGCAGGATGGCGAGCGGGTGTATGGTTTGGATTTTGCCGGCTGGCAGGTGCATTTCACGGTGGCCGACGGCTGTTTGCGTGTCACGGAAATAGAAAAGATATAAATAAAAAGGGGACTGTCTTGCCGCGCGGCAAAACAGTCCCCTTTCATTTCAGTTAGCGCACAGAGAACAACATATCGCCGTAGGAAGGCAGGGGCCACAAATCTTTGGCCACCAGCATTTCCAGGCTGTCGGCTGTTTCCCGCAGAGCTTGCATGGTGGGAATGACCTCGTCCCGATAGAAATTGGCGGTTTCTTGCGGGTTGCGCCCCGGTTTGTCCGCCTCGGCGAGAGTCTGCCGCAGATTGTCCAAACAAACCGTCAATCGGTCGGTGAGCGGGCTTATTTTTTGCAACAGGTTGCACTCGGCAGCGCAGGCCAAATCCGGCATGACCGTCTTTTTGGCCCGCAGCGTGTTGGCCAGTTCGCGCGCGTAGCGCAGCACGGCCGGCACAATATCCTTTTGCGTCATGCTGACCATGGTGTGTGCCTCGATGTGCAACACCTTGGCGTAGTTTTGCAAGCGGATATCGTAGCGGGAGCGCAGTTCCGTTTCGGTATACACGCCGTATTTCTCAAACAATGCCACGTTTTTCTCAGACAAGAGATGGGGCAGGCAATCGGGGGTGGTGCGCAGATTTAACAGACCGCGTTTTTCTGCCTCGGCCACCCAGGCGTCGTCATAGCCGTTGCCGTTGAAAATGATGCGCTTATGTTGTTTGATGACGCGTTGGATAAGGGCACCCAGCGCGGCGTTAAAGTCGGCGGCTTGTTCGAGCTCGGTGGCAAAATCATCCAGTTCTTTCGCGACGGCGGTGTTGAGCATCACGTTGGGTGCGGAAACAGACATGGAAGAGCCGAGCATGCGGAACTCAAACTTGTTGCCGGTGAAAGCGAACGGAGAGGTGCGGTTGCGGTCGGTGGTGTCCTTCGGGAATCGGGGGAGCGTGTGCACGCCGACCTTCATCTGCACTTTTTCTTTCGCGTCGTAGGCGGTGCCGTTTTCCAAGGCTTCTAGGATGGCGGTGAGCTCATCCCCGAGGAAAATGGACACAATGGCAGGGGGTGCCTCTTGTGCGCCGAGACGGTGGTCGTTGCCGGCTGCCGCAACGGAAATACGCAACAGATCTTGATATTCGTCCACCGCTTTGATAACGGCGCACAGGAACAGCAGGAACTGGGCGTTTTCATACGGCGTTTCGCCGGGTTCTAACAGATTGATACCCGTATCGGTGGATAGAGACCAGTTGTTATGTTTGCCGCTGCCGTTGACGCCGTCAAACGGTTTTTCGTGCAACAGACACACAAGCCCGTGCCGTCCGGCGACCTTTTTCATCAGCTCCATGGTGAGCTGGTTGTGGTCGGCGGCGATATTGGTGGTGCAGAATATAGGGGCCATCTCATGCTGTGCCGGAGCGGCCTCGTTGTGCTCTGTTTTGGACAGCACGCCCAATTTCCACAGTTCCTCGTCCAGATCCCGCATATACGCGGACACGCGGGATTTGATGGCGCCGTAATAATGGTCATCCAGCTCCTGGCTTTTGGAGGGACGCGCACCGAACAGCGTGCGGCCGGTATTGATAAGGTCTTTGCGGCGGTCATACATATCTTTGTCGATGAGGAAATATTCCTGTTCGGGGCCGACGGTGGTGCGCACCATGGCGACTTCGTCATGGCCAAACAGACGCAGCACCCGCAGGGTTTGTTTGTTGATAGCCTCCATGGAACGCAACAGCGGGGTTTTTTGGTCGAGTGCCTCGCCGCCGTAGGAGCAAAAAGCGGTGGGGATGCACAAGGTGTTATCCTTGATGAAAGCGTAGGAGGTCGGGTCCCAGGCGGTATAGCCGCGCGCCTCAAAGGTTGCGCGCAGGCCACCGGACGGGAAAGAGGAGGCATCCGATTCGCCTTTTATGAGCTCCTTGCCGGAGAATTCCATAATCACGCGCCCGTTTTCGGCGGGCACAATGAAACTGTCGTGTTTTTCGGCGGTGATGCCGGTCATGGGTTGGAACCAATGGGTGAAATGGGTGGCGCCCTTTTCGATGGCCCAATCCTTCATCGCGTTGGCGACGACAGTCGCAACCGTTGGGTCGAGTCGGCGGCCGTTTTCCATCGTACGCATTAGCGCGCGATAGGTCTCTTCCGGCAGGCGCTCTTGCATAACCTGGTCGTTAAACACCATGCTGCCGAATAAAGTCGGTATATCCTTCATATGTATCACTCCTCGTATGTCGGCGGGATTATCCCGCATCATGCGACAAAAAGCGCAATTATGCTATATTTAGAATAGTATACCGCTTGCAAGGGGGGCTTGTCAACGAAAAATATAGTTTTTATATTTAAAGGACGTATTCATCGAAAAAAATCATTGACAAATAAAACAAATCATACTATAATGGGTAGGCTGTTACGATGACAGCGGAGATAAAATCACTATCGAGATGTGGCTCAGTTTGGTAGAGCGCTGCGTTCGGGACGCAGAGGCCGCAGGTTCAAATCCTGTCATCTCGACCATATCGAGTGTTCATAACGGATTTGAGTTATGGGCACTCGATTTTTTTGTAATTTCGAGTTTCTTCGTTATGTACTGAGCAGGTTTTAAGCCTGCTCTTTTGTTTTATGCGGATTTAGTAATATACTCGACTGCCACACCTTTTCGTGTGTCTGCCTTGTAATTACTTCCGCATTC
>JAFPCP010000059.1 GCA_017423825.1 Clostridia bacterium
ATCAACCCTTTTTTGATGAAAATAATTTGATGACAGTCGTGATAGTGGGTTGACTGTTTTGTTATTTCGTTTGAAAATGCGGCGTGCCGAATATAGGAGTCCATAGATATCACCTCTTCTCTATTTTATCACATTTTTTTAATATTGCAAGATTTACATAAAACTTCGCGCGATTTACATATCGGTTTTTTGATAAAAATTATATAATGCTTTATAGGAGGGTTTGTATCATGGGAAGAGTATATATGAACGAACAAGAATTTTTTTCGCAAAACAACGAACTTGCAACAAATTTGCCGTACATAGAAGACACCGCTGTCTTGGCAAAAGAATATGACATAGGTAGCAAAAAAGCGCCTAACCGTTTGGTATGTCAAGCCATGGAAGGGTGCGACGGCACGGTGGATGGTTGCCCGGATGTGCTCACAAAGAGACGTTATGAGCGTTTTGCCAAAGGTGGAGCAGGTGTTATATGGTTTGAGGCAACCGCTGTTATGAAGGAGGGGAGAGCGAATCCTCGCCAACTCTACATAACGGAAAACAATTTGGATGTCTTCAAAAAACAGGTTGAAGACATAAAGGAAACGTCGTTAAAGGAAAACGGATATGAGCCGTTAGTGATTATGCAGGCAACCCATTCGGGAAGATATTCCAAGCCCAATGGAACGCCTGCGCCACGGATTGCTTACAACAACCCTATCTTTGAAAAGGACAATCCGATTTCCAAAGACAGAATTGTCACCGATGAATACTTAGACCGTGTAGGCGAAGCACTTGTGGTGGGTTCAAAACTTGCCGAAAAAGCCGGCTTTGATGGGGTTGACATCAAGTGTTGTCACAGATACTTGAATTCCGAATTGCTTTCTGCGTACAATCGGGAGGGCAGATATGGTGGCTCTTTGGAAAACCGCACGCGACTGCTCAGAGAAAGCGTGAAAGGGGCTATTGAGAACACCTCTGCAGATTTTATCGTGTCATCAAGACTCAACGTTTATGATGGGTTTCCCTATCCGTATGGCTTTGGTGTGTCCAAAGATGGTGGCACAGAATTGGATATTACCGAGCCGGATTGGCTGATTAAGCAGCTTTATTCATACGGTGTTCGATTGCTGAACATCACCATGGGCAATCCGTATTTTAACCCGCATGTGAATCGTCCGTATGCGCAAGGCGCGTACGAGCCGCCGGAGCATCCGTTGAAGGGCGTGGCAAGAGTTCTGCACGGCACGGCGAAACTCAAAAGCCTGAATCCGGAAATGGCCATTATCTGTTCAGCGGTTTCGTATTTAGGTGTTGTGGCGCCGAATGTGGTTGCGGCCTTTATTGAGGATAACAAATTTGATTTCGCCGGTTTTGGCAGAACGATTTTCGCCTATCCGGATTTTGCTAAGGAAATCATTAGGACGGGGCATATGGATAAAAGCAAGATTTGTCTATGCTGTTCCAAATGCACCGAAATCATGCGAAAACCGGGAGGTACACCGGGTTGTGTTATTCGAGACAAAGAGGTGTATTTGCCCATTTATAAGGACCTATGTGTGAGATAGAGAGGGAATAATGCAGTTTGTATTTTTGATATGGATTGTCTTGGGGGTTATCGGCTATTTCAAGAAAACCTCGGGCAGAACCATAGGCAACATGAAAATGGCTGTCAAGTTTAGTATGCTTCTCAACCTTTTTGCTGTGGTGTTTGCGTCGGTGCTGGCGTTGCTCGCCAAAGCGACCGTTTCTTTCAGCTTGCCGATGCTTTTGTGTGCCGGTATGTTGGGGCTAGTAACGGCGATAGACCTTGTCGTTGGGTTGTGGTTGTCTAAAACCAGCATAACCGCTTTACTTGCCATAGCCAATCAGGGGGGAGCCGTTATATTTTCCACCCTGGCCGGCATTTTGTTTTTCGGCAATGACGTTAAATGGATACAATGGGCATTCTTTGTATTATTTATGGTGTCGTCCTATATCCTTTGCGGAACATCCAAAGACATTTATGAGGATTTTTCTTTCAAAACCGTTTTCTTGTTAGTTATACATTTTGTGTGTGGCGGTTTAGCAACCGTTTCGTTACAGACCTTTGCGAAGGTGTGTGATGGGGACAAAAATGTGTTTTTAGTACTGGCTTATTTAATTACACAATTTTCATTGCTTTTGGTTTTGCCGTTTATGCGTTCGGATGACCAGCCATCAAACAATAAAATCCCATTGAAATTGAAATTTTTTGCTTTGTGTTTGGGTGTGAGTACGGCGCTGTACCAAATATTCACGGTCTTGGCCGCGAACGTGTTAGACCCCATCGTTCAGTTTTCGTTTATTGCGGTGGGCAGCATTGTAGCAAACATGTTGGTGGGTGTGTTGTTCTTTCGAGAAAAAATCACACTTAAAAGTGCCATTGCTGTTACGGCTTCGGCTATTTCGGTTGTGATGATAAATTATTTCAATTAAAAGATGTCAAATGGTAAAGAGAGGTTGTATCCGGCGGTATGTACGGAATGGTAGTTAAGTGCGCATATAAAAAACAAACAAATTTTATTTCATTTGAGGAGTATAATAAAATGAAGATTGCATTGGTAACCGGTGTTGCGGGCGGAATAGGTCTTGCAACGGCAGAACTTTTACTTAAAAATGGCGTGGCAGTTGTTGGTATGGACGTGTTACCCGCTATGCCTAAGAAATTAGAGGGCGCGTTCACCTATTTTCAGGGGGATTTGAGCAGTCAAGAATCCAGAGAAGCGTACGTTAAAACGGCGATGGATGCATACGGCAAAATAGACATTCTAGTCAATGTGGCGGGCGTAGCGCCAAAGGTGAGAGCGGATATTCTTGAAATGACGGAGGAATCGTATGATTTCGTTATGAATATCAACACCAAGGGCACGTTGTTTCTGACACAGCTTGTCGCAAACAAAATGAAAGAAAACAAAACAGGAAGCATCGTAAACATTTCATCCATGTCGGGGTATACAAGCTCGACAAGTCGTGGCGAATATTGCATTTCCAAGGCGGGGGTTACCATGATTACCACCCTGTTTGCCGACCGGCTTGCGGAATATGGTATAATGGTCAATGAAATCCGCCCCGGCATCATTGCGACCGGTATGACCGACAAAGTGAAAGCCAAATATGACGCGTTGATAGACGGCGGGCTGTTGCCGATTAAGCGTTGGGGACAACCGGAGGATATTGCCAATGCGGTGTGGGCTCTTTGTAATGGCTCGCTTCCTTATGTGACGGGCCAATCCATTGATGTGGATGGTGGATTCCACATTAGGAGGCTATAATGAAAACATACACATTTGAAGCGATCGTAATTGGCACAGGTGCAGCGGGGTATAATGCCGCTTGCCGCTTAAAACAGTTTGGCAAAAACGTGGCAATCGTCACCGAGGCTACGGGTTGCGGTACCTCGCGCAACACCGGCTCGGACAAGCAAACGTATTATAAGCTGGGCTTGGGTGGGGATAGCCCCGACAGCGTTTACAAAATGGCACAGGACCTGTTTGCCGGCGGTTCGGTTGATGGGGACAACGCGCTTTGCGAAGCGGCTTTGTCGGCGCGCTCTTTTATGAATCTTTGTGAATTGGGTGTGGCGTTTCCGGTCAATCGTTACGGGGAATACGTCGGCTATAAAACCGACCACGACCCGTATGCGCGGGCAACCAGCGCGGGGCCGTTGACCTCTAAGTTTATGACCGAGGCCCTGCAAAGAAATGCCAAAAATCTGGGGATAGACGTATACAGCGGCTATCTTGCGGTGGAAATCTTAAAACACAACGATGCGGTTTGCGGCCTTTTGTGTGTTGAGAAGAAAAGCGGTGCGTTTGTGGCGTTCAAGTGCGCCGATATTGTTATGGCAACAGGGGGGCCTGCGGGCATTTATGCGGATAGTGTTTTTCCTGCCTGTCATACAGGTACGACCAGCCTTGCGCTGTTGGCGGGTGCTAAGGCGCAAAATTTGACCGAATGGCAGTATGGCTTGGCCTCCATCAATCCCCGTTGGAATGTTTCGGGCACCTATATGCAGGTGTTGCCTCGGTTTGTATCCGTAGATGAAGAGGGAATAGAACACGAATTTTTAAGGGAGTATTTTAAGGATGCGTATGAAGCGCTTTCCATGGTGTTCTTGAAAGGCTACCAATGGCCTTTTGACTCTAAAAAAGTGTTGGATGGCTCATCGGTAATCGACTTGCTCGTTTATCGTGAAAGTGTGCTCAGAAAACGCAGAGTGTATCTGGATTTTACAAAAAATCCCTTTGGCATGGAAAATATAGAATACGACAAGTTGTCGGAGGAAGCCTTTACATATTTAAGCAAAGCGGAAGCTGTTTTCGGCACTCCCATTGAAAGGTTGAACAAAATGAACGCCCCGGCCATCGCCTTATACATGGATAAAGGGCTGGATATCACAAAGGAATATCTTGAAATTGCTGTTTGTGCGCAGCATAACAATGGCGGCGTTGCGGTTAATATGTGGTGGCAGACGCAGGTGAAAGGCCTTTTCTGTGCCGGCGAATGCGCCGGCACACACGGCGTTGCCCGACCGGGTGGAAGTGCATTGAATGCGGGCCAGGTTGGCTCACTTCGGGCGGCGCAGTATATTGCGCAAAATGGCAATGAAGCCATAGATGCTGATGTGTTTCAGACCATAGCCGCCGATGCCGAAGAGAAGCATCTGCGTGAGACCGCTGCTTTGCTTGAAAACAAAGAAAATGTCGACGGTTTAATAAAGAAAGCCCAGCGTTTAATGAGCGATTGTGCGGCCGCGATAAGAAACAAGGAAAGCATGACGGCGGCTCTCAACAGCGTATACGCTGAGATTGCATCGCTTTCCAAGTGCGGAGTGTTGGACAAATCTAACATTTACATGTATTATAAATTAAAGGATATCCTCTATACGCAAGCGGCGGTTTTAACCGCTATGGTGGATTATTCGGAAACGGTGGGCGACACCAGGGGTTCCAGCCTTTATTTTGATGAAAAGGGCCAGCTTCGTGAGGGGCTGGAAGAAATCTTCCGTTTCACACAAGAGAAAGGAGACGCCCGTGCCAAGGTTCAGGAAACGGTGCTTACCGAAAAGGGATTCAAATGCTCTTGGCGTGATGTGCGTCCGTTGTGTAAAAACGAGGATTTCTTCGAAAACGTTTGGAGACAGTACAGAGAAAATCGGAACGTGTATTGAGAAAGAAGGGTGTATCCATGGAAAAAACGGGTTGTCAGTTAATGAAAAAAGCGACCACCAAAGAGTTTTGGGATACGGTTCGTGAAAGCGATGCTTACCGCGAAGTCCGGGAACTCATACTCGCGATTTATGAGGAAGACCGCTGGGAAGACGGTATACCGGTTTTGTCCTACGCCTCCCGCATGCGATATTATACGGATGGAGACCGTTCTGAATTTCAAGCACCGTATTTTCGCCGCAGGCGATATATGGCAAGCACGGCTCTGCTGGCCTTGATTTATCCGGATAACAAAGGGTATGTTGAGGAGTTGCAAGAGATAATCTGGGCGATTTGCGAAGAGTATGCGTGGGCGTTGCCCGCCCACTGTGCAGGGAATGATACGGATCCCACAGTTTTGGATTTATTCGATGCGGAAACGGGGTTCACTCTGGCGGAAATTCAGCATTTTTTGGGCGACGTTTTGGGCGAGCGGGTTGTTTCCAGAATCAAAATGGAGCTCAAAAAAAGAATTGTAGATCCCTATAATGGGTCTGTCCACGGATGGGAAAAATGCGGCATGAATTGGGCGGCGGTGTGCGCGGGTAACGTCGGGGGCACGCTGATGTATCTGTTCCCGGAAGACTTTGAAAAAAATAAGTCCCGTTTGATAGATTCCATGGATAATTTCATACAATTTTTTCCGAAGGACGGCACGTGTTTGGAAGGCCCCGGCTATTGGCATTATGGTTTTGGCAATTTCGTTTGGTTTGCGGATTTGTTGTATCAGTACACGAATGGCGATATAGATCTTTTTGAAAAGGAAAAGATTAGCGAAATTGCCGGGTATATGCAACGAAGTTTTCTCAAAGGAGGCGCGATTGTCACCTTTTCGGATGCCTCCATCGGCACCAAAGCGGACAAGGGGCTCCAATGTTTTTTGAGCAAGAGATTTCCGGAAAAAGTAACGCCTTTGCCCCCGGAAAGTTATACCTATTATCGCGGAAACCTTCTGTGGATGCAGTTTTTCCGCAGCATTTACTATCTGGACAAAGTGCAAGCTGACGCAACTCCACAATGGCGCGATTATTATCTGCCCACCGCGAGACAGGCGATTATCAATCGCAGGGCCTATTCCGTCGCGGCAAAAGCGGGATGTAATTTAGAACCGCACAATCATAACGATATCGGCACCTTCATCCTTGCGACGGAGCGGGGCCAGGTCATTTGCGACATAGGCGCAGGGGAATATACCCGCGAATATTTTGACAAGATGAGATACGAGCATTTTTGCACCTCGTCGAGAGGGCACAACGTGCCGATTATAAACGGCCTGTATCAATCGGATGGTGGGCAGTATAATGGCCAATTACGGTGTGCGGACGGCGTGATTGAGATTGATTTTGCAACGGCCTATGACATGCAGCAGCTCAAAAAGCTGACACGCACCATAACCTGTGGGGAAGACAAGGTTGTCTTGACCGATACGTTTGCTGTGCCGTACGATACCTTTACGGAGCGGTTTGTTTCCTTCTTCAAGCCGGAAATTGCAGAGGATGCAGTCCGCGTGGCGGATGTGGCGATTCGGTACGACCGCGAGAAATGCAAAGCCATTATCCGTGAGGAGCAATTCAAGCCGCACGTGGGGCCGGCCAAGACGGTGTATTGCATCGATTTTATCTTAGAAAAGGGCCTGAGTGAGATTGCCTTTACGTTTGCTGTGTAAGCGCCCCGAAACGCTTGTGTGCCAAACAAAAGGCATATAACCACTGTGTGAGAGCAGGAGGAAAACTATGTCAAAGTATACGTTGGGTTTGGTTTCCATCTCATTCCGGGGTGTGCCGGTGGAGGAAATTTTGCTTTCCATGAAACAAGCCGGCTTATCTTGTGTGGAGTGGGGGAGTGACGTCCACGCCCCGAAGGACGATGCCGACAGACTGGCGCAGATAGCCGCCTTGCAACAAAAATACGCTATCGCCTGTTGCTCCTATGGCACCTATTTTCGGTTGGGAGATACACCCTTGGAGGAATTAGAGGGGTATATAGCGGCTGCGAAAGTCTTAGGCACGAACGTTTTGAGACTTTGGTGTGGCACCAAAAATTCGGGAGAATATAGCACGCAAGAAAAGGAGAACCTGTTTGCCGTGTGCAAAAGAGCTGCGGCAATGGCTGCCGAAAACGAAGTTATCCTTTGCATGGAGTGCCACAATGGCACCTTTACCGATGCACCGGATGCGGCACAAGAACTGATGTGTGCGGTTGACAGCAACCATTTTCAAATGTATTGGCAACCCAACCAACTGAAAACAGTGGAAGAAAATCGACGGTATGCCGCATGTGTTGCGCCGCACACAAAACACGTGCATGTTTTCAATTGGGAAGGCAACAACCGATATCCTTTGGCACAGGGCGTGCAACAATGGCAAGAATACTTGTCCTGTTTTGAGGGGGACAGATGTTTGCTGCTTGAATTCATGCCGGATGACAACATAGAGTCGCTGAATAACGAGGCGGATGCATTGAGAAAGGTTGTGGATGGTTTATGAGCAAAAGCGTGTTTTTGAACGATATGCCGGCAGAAGTTGCGCGGGTTTACAGTCAGCAGGTTGTTGAAACTCTTTGTAAAGAGGCTGACCTTGACAGCGCTGTTTATAGCAGGGAGTTTGTCATCTCAAACCCTGAGAAATTTGCAGACACGGAATATGTTTTTTCAACGTGGGGTATGCCTGTGTTCTCTGAGAAAGAAGTTCAGTGCATTTTCCCTAGCTTGAAAGCCGTTTTTTATGCAGCGGGCACCGTCCAATCTTTTGCGCATCCGTTTTTGAAATGCGGGGTTAAGATTTTTTCTGCTTGGGCGGCTAATGCGGTTCCGGTTGCTGAGTATACCGTTGCGCAGATACTATTGGCGAACAAGGCGTTTTACAGAAGCAGCATCATCCACAACCAAAGCAGCTATTATGAGCAGAGAAACACCTTTTTGCAGTATAGAGGCAATTACGGTGCGAAAGTCGGCATCATAGGTGCCGGTATGATTGGAAAATTGATAATTGAAATGCTGAAACCTTACCGACTGGAAGTGCTGGTTTTTGATCCGTTCTTACCGGATGAAAAAGCCGCCGAGTTGGGTGTGGAAAAATGTTCTTTGCAACGAATTTTCTCGGAATGCGATGTGGTTTCCAATCATCTGGCCAACAACCAACAGACACAAGGTATGCTCAACGGCGAGCTGTTTAGAAGAATGCCTGAGAACGCTACGTTTTTGAATACCGGCAGAGGTGCGCAGGTGGTCGAACAAGACTTGATAGACGTGTTAACAAGCAGACCGGATATTACGGCTGTGCTTGACGTGACAGAGCCGGAACCCCCGGTGGAAGGATCTCCCCTTTACACCCTAGAAAACTGTGTTTTAACGCCGCATATTGCAGGCAGTTCCGGTGAAGAAGTGCATCGCATGGCCGAATATATGTTAGGTGAATATAAAAAACATACAAATGGCGAGCCTACGCAATATGAGGTAACCCTCAAAATGCTCGAAACGATGGCGTGATTTGGGTTGCCCGGTTATCCTAGTCACACAAATCCGACACCGTTTTTCGCCCCTTTTTGCACACGGCTTTGCTGCGGTTGCGTCAAAAATCGCTTGCATATATGCGCTGTATTTGATAAGATGCCATTAAGGCATATAACAAAAGGGGTTGTTTTGCGTATGAAAGAGATAATCGCGCAAGGGTTTGGCATTCTCGGCTTGATTATTATTGTGTGTTCTTTCCAAGCTAAGCAAAATAAGCACTTTTTCATTTTGCAAGGCGTGGGCAGTTTTTTGTTTTTCATGAATTTTCTGCTTATCGGTGCCATAGCGGGCGCTCTGTTTAACCTGACGAATTTCGTGCGAGGCGCCTTGTTCTCGAAAAACACACGTAAAGCCTGGAAATTGGTGGTTACGGAAATTTTGTATACCGGCTGTTTTGTGTTTTCGTTGAGCATGTTGCAGGGGGATGCTTTCCAAATATTCCTCTCCGCCGTGCCATATGCGGCGCTTGTGCTGATGAGCGTCTTTATGTGGAAGGGCAACGGCAAGCACATTCGGTATTCTCAGGTTATCTACATGTCGCCGGCGTGGATAGTGTACAACGTGTTCAACTTTACGTTGGGTGGTCTGTTGTGCGAATGTTTCAATATGGTTTCTTCGGTGATAGCGTTGATACGCTATCGAAAAGACGGCTTTAAAAACGAATAAAACAAAAGCATACATCTACATAGCGCCTCGTGGGAGGGCGCTCCATAAGCATAAAAAAGCCCTCGGTGTTCACACACCGAGGGCTTTTCGTATAGTTGCGAGGATGGTTTAGTCCGCTTCGCAATAGGTGCGGGCTTTTTCGAATTCCTCTTGGATTTCCGCCGAGGGTTTTTCGGTCAACAGAGAAATCGCGACAATGAACAAAGCCGAGAACAAGAAGGCCGGCAGAAGTTCATAGATGCCGAACACGCCGCCGAGGGGTTTGAGCAACAGCTTCCAAACAAACACCATGCTACCGCCTGCGACCATACCGGCAATCGCGCCCCAGCGGGTGGTGCGTTTCCAGAACAGCGAGAAAAGGATGATGGGACCGAAGGTTGCGCCGAAACCGGCCCAAGCAAAGGACACCACCTCAAAAATAACACTTTCCTCGTTCCAAGCGATGCCTACCCCGATGAGGGTGATAAGCAACAGCACCACACGGGATACGGTCATGACCTGTTTATCTGTGGCGTTCTTTTTGAAGATGCCCTCAAACAGGTTTTTGGACACGGCGGAGGCGGCAATCAGCAGATACGAGTCGGAAGAACTGATGGTTGCAGCCAGGATGCCGGCCATGACAACACCCGCGAGCAGGGGGTGGAACAACAACTGCGAGAGTTGGGCGAACACGTTTTCTGCGCTGCTTTGTGTGGCCAGGGAGGCGGTCGCCGGGAAAATGGCGCGTCCCATAAGCCCGATGCACACCGCGGCGGTGAGCGAAATGAGCACCCACGCCGTCGCGATGCGTCGGGAGGTTTTCAGTTCGTGGGTTTTGCGGATAGCCATAAAACGCAACAACACCTGCGGCACGCCGAAATAGCCAAGGCCCCACGACATCGTGGAGAGAATGGTTAAGAAACCGTATTTGCCGGCTTCGTTAAACAGCGGTGTGCCGTTGACGGCTTGCTGTACGCCATCCACCGTGTTGGGGGAGGCGATGCTGGTTAGGGATAAAAAGCCGGGAATGTTTTTCAGGTTTTCCAGCACGGCGTTTAAACCGCCGGCGTGTACAACACCAAAGCCTAACACGCCAACCAGCGCCACAATCATCACAATGGATTGCATAAAATCGGACACACTCTCCGCCAAGAAGCCGCCCAAAATGGTATACAGCAACACAAAGATGGCGCCGGCAATCATCATGTAGTGGTAAGGCAGTTGGAACAGACCGGCAAATAGTTTGCCGCAGGTGACAAAGCAGCTGGCGGCGTAGACGGTAAAGAAGATCAAAATGAAGATGGCGGAAATGCCGAGAATGAGTTTCTTTTTCTCTTTGAAGCGATTGCTGAGGAAATCCGGCACGGTAATCGAATCACCGGACACAACGGAATAGGCACGCAAACGCTTGGACACCAGCAGCCAGTTGACATAGGTGCCGATGGCCAGACCAATGGCCGTCCAGGCGGCATCCGCCAAGCCACACCAATACGCGACGCCCGGCAGACCCATCAGCAACCAACCACTCATGTCGGAGGCTTCCGCGCTCATAGCGGCTACCCAGGGGCCGAGTGAACGGCCTCCCAAGAAATAATTTTTTGAATTTTCCTGTGAACGTTTGGCATAATATACGCCGATAAAGATAACAATCAGCATATACGAGACCATAGCCAACAGGATGTTGAGTTTGTCTCCCATATAGTACCCCTCTTTCTTTGTGTGGGTAAACCCACTGTAAAACAGGGGATATTATACTACGTTTTTCCACAAAAAGCAATGGTTCTTTTCGGCGTGGCTTTCTTCAAAGAGGGGAGTGCAAGAAAATGCGACCAATATTCCCCGTTTTGGTGTGTTTTCCTTGACGCAGAGGGGCGTTTATGTTAAAATAAAGCGCTTGTGACAGATGCAAGGTATCTGCTGCAAATACAAAGGGAAAGGTCTTGGCTTTATGGAACAAAAGAAACAATTTCAGCCGTATATTCCGGCCGACCGCATCACGCCGGAGTTAACGATAACGTCGATTATCATGGGCGTTTTGCTGGCTGTGATATTCGGTGCGGCGAATGCGTATTTAGGATTGCGTGTGGGTATGACGGTTTCCGCGTCGATACCGGCGGCTGTTATTTCCATGGGCGTTATCCGTGTGATTATGCGCAAAAATTCGATTCTCGAAAGCAATGTCGTGCAGACCATCGGTTCTGCCGGCGAATCTGTGGCGGCGGGGGCAATTTTCACCTTGCCGGCGCTGTTTTTGTGGGCGCGCGATGGGGTTATGGAAAAACCCGGTTTGGTGGAAATTACGCTGATTGCGCTCATTGGCGGTCTGCTGGGTGTGTTTTTCATGGTGCCTTTGCGCAATGCGCTTATTGTGCGGGAACATGGCACGCTACCCTACCCGGAGGGAAAGGCGTGTGCGGAGGTGCTGTTGGCCGGCGAAGAAGGGGGCAACAGCTCGTCTACGGTGTTTGCCGGCATGGGATTTTCTGCGCTTTTTAAGTTTATTATCGATGGATTGAAAATGGTGCCCGGCGAGGTTTCGGTGGAAGGTTCGACCCGGACGTACCCCGGTGCCATCGGCACGCAAATTTATCCGGCGGTCATGAGTGTTGGGTATATCTGTGGGCCGCGCATTTCTTCGTATATGTTTGCGGGGGGCGTCATCAGTTGGTTGGTTCTCATTCCGCTAATTGTGCTGTTCGGCAGTTCCATTATCCTGTATCCCGGTTCGGTCTCCATTGGTGAGATTTTTGCCGCTTCCGGCGCAAGCGGCATTTGGAGCACCTATGTGCGGTATATCGGTGCGGGTGCCTTGGCGGCCGGTGGTATCATCAGCTTGATAAAATCCTTGCCTTTGATCGTGCGCACATTCCGTGACGCGCTCAAAGGGTTCTCGGCGGGCGGCTCTGTCAGCACCGCCCGTACCGAACAGGATATTAACATCAAAATTGTGCTGATTTGCATTCTGTTGTTGACCTTGGCCGTGTGGTTGGTGCCGGCCATTCCGGTGTCGTTGCTCGGGGCGGTCATTGTGGTCATTTTCGGCTTTTTCTTTGCGACGGTGTCGTCGCGCATGGTGGGCCTTGTGGGCAGCAGCAACAACCCCGTGTCGGGTATGGCGATTGCCACGCTGCTCATTGCTACTCTCATTCTCAAAATGACCGGCGAAGCAGGCGCCTCCGGCATGCAGGCGGCGATTGCGATCGGCTCTATCATTTGTATCGTGGCGGCGATCGCGGGGGATACCTCGCAGGATTTGAAGACCGGCTATTTGTTGGGCGCCACCCCGAAAAAGCAACAAATTGGCGAATTGATCGGCGTGGTAGCTTCGGCTTTGGCGATTGGTGCGACGCTGTATTTGCTGGATAGCGCTTGGGGTTTCGGCACACAGGAACTGGGTGCCCCGCAGGCCACCCTCATGAAGATGGTTATCGAGGGCATTATGGGCGGCAATCTGCCTTGGGGTCTCATTCTTATCGGCGTGTTTCTGGCTTTGGTTGTGGAGATCATCGGCATTCCGGTGTTGCCGTTTGCCATTGGCGTGTATCTGCCGGTACAGCTGAATGCTTGCATTATGGTGGGCGGTCTTATCCGTTTGTTCTTCGACAAGATGAAGGAAAGCGATAAGAAAAACGGCATCATCAACGACGGCATCCTGTTCTGCTCCGGCATGATTGCCGGCGAGGGACTGGTCGGCATTCTGCTCGCTGTGCTGGCGGTGTTTGGTGTGGGTTCCGCGTTGGATTTGTCCGGTGTGTTGCATCTGCCCGCATGGATGTCTTCTGTGGGTAGTTTGGTGTTGTTTGCGCTGGTTATTGTGAGCCTGTTACTGTTCACCATATGGAAAAAACAACCGAAAGGCACGGAAAACGATGCGTAAAAAGAAAACCGTAATTGCGAAAAATTATCTGCTGCGGGTTCCTGCCCGGGCGGAGGGGTTATCTTGGTCAACGGACACACAAGGCCTGGTGACCTTGGAGGTGGAGAACACCGGTTGGGTGAACCGACTGGCGCAAATCTGCTTTGGACGCCCGCGCGTGAGTTATATTCATTTGGATGCCCATGGTAGTTTCATCTGGCCTTTGTTGGATGGGAAAGAATCCATTCTACAACTGGCGCAACGGGTGGAGGAGCGCTTCGGGGAAGAAGCGCATCCGCTACACGAACGGTTGGCTCGGTATTTTCAAATATTGGATAGTTATCATTTTATTCGTTGGATAGAAACACCTTGAAAGAAGCGTCGCCTGTTTTTACAGGCGACGCTTCTTTGCCAAAAATACACCTTTAACATGAATTTTACATAAATGCCCTTATGATTTTAACATAAGGTGGTTACGCTAGGTAATGTAGTAAAAAAGCAAAGAGGTGTATACACAATGACTATATTTGATGTCTTAACGCTGATAGGCGGGTTGTCGCTGTTCTTGTTTGGCATGAATTTGATGGGACAGGCTTTGGAACGTCGGGCCGGCAACAAATTGCGTACGGTTCTCGGGCGGTTAACCACCAAAAAATCCGTGGGTTTTCTCACTGGTTTGTTGGTCACGGCGGTTATCCAAAGTTCTTCGGCTACGACGGTGATGGTGGTTGGCTTTGTAAACTCCGGTTTGCTGGCGCTGGGGCAGGCAATCAACGTTATCATAGGCGCGAATGTCGGCACCACCGTGACAGCTTGGTTGCTGAGCCTGAGTGGCATTGACGGCGGCAATGTGTTTGTGCAGTTGCTTAAACCTACCTCCTTCACGCCGGTGTTGGCGGTTATCGGCATTGTGCTGTATATGTTCTGCCGCGGGGATAAGAAAAAGGATGTCGGCGTTATTTTGCTGGGCTTTGCGACGCTGATGTTCGGCATGGATACCATGTCGTCTGCGGTGGCCGGGCTGAAAGATGTGGAAGGGTTCCGCAACCTGTTTCTGCTGTTCACGAATCCGTTGCTCGGTGTGTTGGCGGGGGCGATATTAACCGCCATTATCCAGTCCAGTTCCGCTTCGGTGGGTATTTTGCAGGCGCTGGCTGTTACCGGACAGGTTTCTTACGGTGCCGCTATTCCTATCATCATGGGACAAAACATCGGCACCTGTGTGACGGCGGTGTTGTCTGCCGTCGGGGCGAATAAGAACGCAAAGCGTGCCGCAATGGTTCACCTGTCTTTTAATGTCATCGGTACGGTTGTTTGGCTTGTCGTGTTCTGGCTTATTAAATGGTTGGTGAAGCCGATCTTTTTGACACAATCGGCTTCACTGTTCGGTATAGCCGTAGCGCACTCGGTGTTTAACGTGTTGTGCACGTTGCTGCTGTTGCCACTGACCGGCTTTTTAGAAAAAATTGTGTGCCGATTGGTACCGGATGCAAAGATGCCGGAAACGGCGGCGGAACTCGACGAGCGCTTTTTTGCTACGCCGGCCGTGGCGTTGGAACGTAGCCGCCGTTTAGCAACCGAAATGGCTGTCGGGGCCATAGGCGCCATGCGGGATGCGCTCGCTTGTCTGGATGCCTATTCACCGGAATTGGCGCAAAAGGTGCGTGAGCAAGAGGAGAAAAGCGACCATTACGAGGATATTCTCGGCACGTATTTGGTGCAGTTTAGCACGATGCCCATCAGCGCAAGCGACAGCGCCGAAGCGGCGCTGCTGCTAAAAGTCATCGGCGACTTTGAACGCATCTCTGACCATGGGGTCAACATCGTGGAATCGGCAGAGGAAATGCGCGACAAGGGGATTAACTTTACAGATGCAGCCAAGCGAGAATTGGCCATTTTGGCAGCGGCGGTCAATGAAATCATGGACTTGACCTTGCGAGCGTTTGTCGAGGGCGATGCGCAGGCGGTGGCCGCTGTGGAACCTTTGGAACAAGTGATAGATAACCTGAAAGAGACGCTACGTTCAAATCACATCCAGCGCCTACAACAAGGAGATAGCACCATGGATATAGGATTTGTGTGGGGGGATTTACTGACCAATCTCGAACGCACCGCCGACCACTGTTCCAACGTGGCGGGTGGTTTGTTGGATTTGGCGAGCCATAACATGAACATGCATGAAAATCTGCGTGCTATGAAGCGGGATAACAATGGGTATGCCACAGCTTACGCCATGTACAAGGATAAATACGCGCTTGCGTGACGAATAAACCGATAAAGCCGGCCGGTAACCGTTTTGGTTGTCGGTCGGTTCTTTTGTAGCAGGGTAGGGAAAACACTTGACGGCGAGCGGTTTTCGCGGTATACTCATTTTTGTATACACAAACTAATCTGTCAGCGAGCAGAAAGGAAGATATATATGAGCGATTACAAAATAGAAACCAAATGTGTGCAGGGTGGATACACGCCCGGTAATGGCGAGCCTCGCCAGATACCGATTGTGCAAAGCACCACCTTCAAATATGCTACCAGTGCGGATATGGCGAAATTGTTTGATTTAGAGGCATCGGGTTATTTCTACACCCGCCTGCAAAATCCCACCAACGATTCCGTGGCCGCAAAGATTTGCGATATGGAAGGTGGTACGGCGGCGATGCTGACCTCCTCCGGGCAGGCGGCGTCTTTCTATGCCGTGTTTAACATTGCTTCCTGTGGTGACCACGTGGTTTGCTCCTCTACGGTGTATGGTGGCACCTACAATCTGTTTGCTGTGACCATGAAGCGCATGGGCATAGAGTTCACCTTCATCTCGCCGGATTGCAGTGCAGAAGAATTGGATGCGGCGTTCCGCCCGAACACCAAGGCGGTGTTTGGCGAGACGATTGCCAACCCGGCTTTGGTGGTTTTAGATATTGAAAAATTTGCGGATGCGGCGCACCGCCACGGCGTGCCGCTCATTATCGATAACACGTTTGCCACGCCGGTCAACTGCCGGCCTTTCGAATGGGGTGCGGACATTGTCACCCACTCCACCACGAAATACATGGACGGCCACGGTGGCGCTGTGGGCGGTTGCATTGTGGATTCCGGTAAATTTGACTGGACCAAATACCCGGATAAATTCCCGGGCTTATGCACGCCGGATGACAGTTATCACGGCGTGACCTATACCGAGCGCTTTGGGCTGGAAGGTGCTTTCATCACCAAGGCGACGGCGCAACTGATGCGTGACTTTGGCTCGATTCAGGCACCGCAAAACGCCTTTTTGCTGAATCTGGGGCTGGAAAGCCTGCACGTGCGCATGAAACGCCATTGCGAAAACGGATTGGCAGTGGCCCGCTTCCTGCAAAGCGACGAGCGCATTGCTTGGGTGACCTATCCGGATCTGCCGGGTGATCGCTATTACGAATTGGCGCAAAAATATCTGCCCAACGGCAGCTGCGGCGTCGTGAGTTTCGGCGTAAAAGGCGGTCGTGCGGCAGCCGAATCTTTCATGAAACAACTGAAAATTGCGGCCATTGAAACGCATGTCGCGGATGCGCGTACTTGCTGTTTACACCCTGCCAGCGCTACCCATCGGCAGATGACCGATGCGGAGTTGGCCGCGGCCGGTATATCGCCGGATTTGATACGTTTTTCTTGCGGCATCGAAAACAGCGAGGATTTGATTGCCGACATTAAGCAGGCGCTGGACAATATGGAGAAGTGAGGGAAAACCCATGCCGATTAAAATCCCCAATGACCTGCCGGCGGTGAAAACGTTGACGGATGAAAATATCTTTGTGATGACCGAAACCCGCGCCATCACACAGGATATCCGTCCGCTGAAAATCTTGTTGCTCAATCTCATGCCGAAAAAAATCGAGACAGAAACACAACTGTCCCGACTTTTGGGGAATTCACCGTTGCAGGTGGATCTGGAAATGATACACACCAAGGATCACGTTTCCAAAAACACCTCGGCGGAGCATTTGTTTGCTTTTTACAAGACCTTCGACGATGTCAAAGACCGTACCTTTGACGGTATGATCATCACCGGCGCGCCGGTGGAGAAAATGCCGTTTGAGGAAGTGGAATATTGGGATGAATTATGCACCATCATGGAATGGAGCAAGAGCCACGTGCACAGCACCTTCCATATTTGCTGGGGCGCACAGGCCGGGCTGTACTATCACTATGGCATTCAAAAGTATCCGATTGGGGATAAATATTTCGGCGTTTTCCCGCATCAGGTGGACTATAAGCGTTCGATTTTGTTCCGTGGGTTTGACGACATCTTCATGGTGCCGCAATCCCGTTATACCACCGTGAAAGCAGAGGATGTGGCGGCGGTGCCGGAACTGAAAATCCTTGCTTCCTCGCCGGACACCGGGCTGTATGCGGTGGCGACACCGGGCGGGCGGCAGATCTTCATCACCGGCCATTCGGAGTACGATGCGGATACGCTGAAAAACGAGTATTTGCGTGATCGAGCGATGGGTCTCGACACCGCCGTGCCGAAAAACTATTTTCCGGACGACGATCCCGAAAAAGAGCCGATGGTCACTTGGCGTGCGCATGCGAATCTCTTGTATAGCAACTGGCTAAACTATTTTGTATACCAAACCACCCCGTATGATATCACCGAAATCAAATAAGCGGTGGTCGGGGGAGGTTAACGGTTTCTATCTACCTATAAAAAACGACCGGAAAGCGGATGCTTTCCGGTCGTTTTTTGTTTTGTAGATCTTTAATCGAGCTCAAATGCACCGGTATACAACTGATAATAGGTGCCTTTTTGCGCCAGTAAGGTTTCGTGGTTGCCTCGCTCGATGATGCGGCCGTTTTCCAGAACCATAATCACATCGGAATCCATGACGGTGGACAGCCGATGGGCAATGACAAAGACGGTGCGTCCTTCCATCAATTTATCCATGCCCCGCTGCACGATGGCCTCGGTGCGGGTGTCGATGGAAGAGGTCGCCTCATCCAAAATCATGACCGGGGGATCTGCCACAGCCGCGCGGGCGATGGCCAGCAACTGCCGCTGTCCTTGGGAGAGGTTGCTGCCGTTGTTGCTCAGCGGGGTATCGTAGCCTTGCGGCAGACGGGAAATGAAATCGTGTGCGCCGGCCAGTTTGGCGGCCTCGCAGCATTCTTCGTCGGTGGCATCCAACCGTCCGTAGCGAATGTTGTCCATCACGGTACCGGTGAAGAGGTTGGTTTCTTGTAACACAACGCCGAGGGAGCGGCGCAGGTCGGATTTCTTGATTTTGTTGATGTTGATGCCGTCATACCGCACTTTACCATCGGTGATATCGTAGAAACGATTGATAAGATTCGTGATGGTGGTTTTGCCGGCACCCGTGGCGCCCACAAAGGCAACCTTTTGTCCCGGCTCTGCATACACAGATACATCACGCAACACGGTTTTGCCTTCGGTATAGGCAAAGGTGACGTCGGTGAGCCGCACATCCCCCTGTAAAGGCGTGTAGGTGAGGGTGCCGTCGCTGTGCGGGTGTTTCCAAGCCCATTGACCGGTGCGATGTTGGGTTTCGGTGACGGTGCCGTCGGCATCGATGTGCGCGTTCACGAGGGTGACGTATCCCTCGTCCACCTCCGGCTCCTGGTCCATGAGCGACAGCACGCGCTGGGCGCCGGCCATACCCATGATGATGGAGTTGAATTGTTGGGATACCTGGTTTATATTGCCGGTAAACTGTTTGGTCATGTTCAGGAAGGGCACCACCAAATCTATGGTGAATGCCAAACCGGACAAACTCACGTTGGGAACGCCGGCAACCAGGAACAAGCCACCAATCATCGCACAAGAGACGTATAAGATGTTGCCGATGTTCATGACGACCGGGCCGAGAATGTTCGCATAGGCGTGCGCCCGCACAGCGTCATGGTACAATTCTTCGTTGATGGCATCAAAGTCGGCACGGGCTTGTTTTTCGTGGCAAAAGACCTTGACGACCTTTTGGCCATTCATCATTTCTTGGATAAAGCCCTCCACCTTACCGATGGATTTCTGTTGGCGGATGAAGTATTTGGCGGAGCCGCCGCCGACCTTTTTGGATACAAAGAATATGATGGCGACGCCGACCAGCACGATTAAGGTCATCAGTGCGCTGTACCACAGCATGATGAACAGGACGGTCAGCACGATGGTGCCGGCTTGCAGCAGGCTGGGCAGCGACTGGGACACGAGTTGGCGCAATGTATCAATATCGTTGGTATAATGACTCATGATATCGCCGTGCTTGTTCGTGTCGAAATATTTGATGGGCAGGTTTTGCATGCCGTCAAACAATTTGCTCCGCAGTTTGCAAAGGAAGCCTTGCGTAATATAGGCCATGAGCTGTGTGTGCAGGGTGATAAAGACGATGGACAACACGTACAGCGTAATCAGGATGCCCACGAGCGGCAGTATGCGCTCTTTGGCTACTGCCCAGGACAGGGTGCCGGTTTGCAGGCAATCCGTGACCACTTTCAGCACCTTTTGTGTAAATACAGAGGGGATAGCGGACACGCCCGCTGAGAAGAGGATACATACAATGGTTATCGGGATGAGCACCGGGTAGGAGCGGAACAGAATCTTGACGATACGCAAAAGCGGCGCAAGCCCGATTTTTTTATCGCCGGGGTGCATACCTCGGTTCATGGAACGCATCGGTTTATGCATGCTCCTCACCTCCGTTCGACTGCTGGGCGTATATCTCTTGGTACATGTCATTGGATGCCAGCAATTCTTCGTGGGTGCCCATGGCTGCGATGCTGCCGTTTTCCATGATGAGAATCAAATCCGCATCTTGCACCGAGGCCACGCGTTGGGCGATGATGATTTTGGTGGTTTCGGGGATGTATTCCCGGAAACCGGCCCGGATATTGGCATCGGTTTTGGTGTCTACGGCACTTGTGGAGTCATCCAAAATGAGAATTTTCGGTTTTTTTAGCAGCGCCCGCGCGATGCACAGGCGTTGCTTTTGACCGCCGGATACGTTGGTGCCGCCTTGTTCGATATAGGTGTCGTATCCGTCCGGGAAGGCGGACACAAAGTCGTGCGCCTGGGCCAGACGGCAGGCTTCTTCGATTTCTTCGTCGGTGGCGTGTTCGTTGCCCCACCGCAGATTGTCTTTGATGGTTCCGGAGAACAGCAAGTTTTTCTGCAACACCATTGCCACAGCGTTGCGCAATGTATTCAGGTCGTAGCGCCGCACGTCCACGCCGCCGACTTGTATGCAACCCTCGGTTGTATCATATAGGCGAGGAATCAGCTGCACAAGGGTGGTTTTACTCGAACCGGTACCGCCGAGTATGCCGACGGTCATGCCGGAGGGGATGTGCAAATCTATGTCCGCGAGGGCGAAGTTTTCCGCCTTGTCGGAATATTTGAAACTCACGCCGCTGAAATCAATGGAACCGTCTGCTACGTCGGTTATGGGATTTTCCGGGTTGGTGAGGGCCGGCTGCTCGGTAAGTACTTCGTCCAGGCGTTTCATGGATTCCGCCGACATGGTGAGCATGACGTAAATCATGGACAACATCATCAGTTGCATGAGAATCTGCATGCCATAGGTGAGCATGGCGGTGATTTCACCCACGTTGATAAGACTGCCGCCGGAGGTGATGATGAGTTTGGAGCCAACCAACAATACAAATATCATGTTGAAATACACGCAGAATTGCATGAGCGGCGTGTTGAGTGCCACCAAGCGTTCGGCGAAGGTGAAGTCCTTGCGAATGGTTTCGGCGGCGGTGGCGAATTTCTCCTTTTCATAAGGTTCTCTGGAAAAACTTTTCACCACCCGCATGTTTCGTACGTTCTCTTCGATGGATTCGTTGAGACGGTCGTATTTGCGGAACACGCGGCGGAAAGCCGGCATGGCTTTGCGCGCCACCAGCAACAACCCGCCCGCCAAGATGGGCACCAAAATCAAGAACGAGGTCGCCAAAGCACCCCCCATGATGTAAGCCATGATAATGGAAAAAATCAGCATCAAGGGTGCGCGCACGGCGATGCGAATGAGCATCATGTACGACATGCGCACGTGCATGATGTCGGTGGTCAACCGCGTCACCAGGGACGAGGAGGAGAAGCGGTCGATGTTTTGGAAAGAATAGCGCTGGATGTTATAAAACGCATCCCGGCGCAGGTTTTTCGCAAAGCCGGCCGAGGCTTTGGCACAGGTGACAGCCGCTAACCCGCCACAGGCGAGGGATAAGACGGCCATCAAAATCAGAAACAGCCCCGTGCGTACAACGAATGGCATTTGTGTTCCTGCTTCAATGCGGTTGACCAGGTTGGCCGTAATGAAGGGGATGAAGCACTCGATAGCCGCTTCTAATGTGATGAAAAGTAGAGTGAGAAGGGAGGGCGTTTTATATTCCCGCACACAACTCAATAGGCGTTTGTACATAGCTTTTTGATGCATCCTTTCTGTCACAGCCCACACAAGCCGCTGCGTGGGAAAGGGGTATGATTTTACCTCAATACTCTAACCATATAATTATATACCTGCATACCGGCAAAGTCAAGGCAAAGGAGAGAAAGAAAGGGAGAGAATCAACGCAGTCAAAGCCGTTGATTCTCTCCCTGTTTTCAGTTTATGCGGAAGGAGTCTCGTTCCATGAGTTGGCATGGAATTTGGGTGTGTGTCGGTGCGGTTTCCCCGGCCAGCACTTTGTCGAGGGTGTCCATGGCGGTGGCACACAACGTTTGCAAATGCGTGTCCACGCTGGTCAGTTCGGGGGTGGCACAACGAGCCAGTGCGGAGTTGTTAAAGCCCACGATCGGCATGTTCAGACCGATGCGCAATAGGGCTTTTTGTGCGCCGAGCGCCAATAAATCGTCCGAGGCAATCACCGCGTCAAAGTGGACTTGTTTGACCAGCAATTGTTTGATGCAGGCGTTGATATCGTCGAGGTCGCGATTGACTTGCAGGATGCGTTTGTCGTCCGATTGCAGACCGGCTGCGGCGTAGGCGCGATGATAGCCGTTGATTTTTTCGCGGCAACTGTAATTGTTTGTGTGGTAAAGGAACAAAACGTCCCGCCGCTGCCGCCGGAAAAGATGTCCCATCAGTTCCGCAACAGCCGTCTGCTCGTCGCAGGTGATGCTGTATACGCCGGGTATTTCTAAGTGGCTGTTAAGCAGTATCACCGGCATGCGTGCAGCGATGGCCTCGATTTGGGAAAGGTCTTGCTGCGGATAAGCATCGTCCAACACCAGCAGTGCATCTACCTGCTGTTGCAGGATGTAGCGCAGCGCTTCTTGTTTTCCTTGTGCGGTGGATCCGGTGCAACGCAAAATGGCGTTCATCTCCTGTGTGCGCAGACGTTCTTCGATATAAGCCACGGCGGTGGCCTGAAAGGCATCTTCTATATGGGTGCACAAAACCCCGACCTGTCGCATGGAACCAAGTCCCAGTCCGCGTGCGCAGGCGTTAGGTGTATAGCCCTTTTCTTGCATGACGGCCAGTATGCGTTCGCGGGTTTGCGCGCGTACGTTGGGGCTGTTGTTGAGGACACGGGATACGGTTGCGATGGATACGCCACATTGTTCGGCGATATCGTAGATGTTCATAAGTTCCCTCCGTTCGGGTGGAATTGTAAGCCCTTTCATAATGAGTATACTCTCTGTTTTGAAAAAAAGCAAGCAAAGAAGTAGAAAGAAACAGAAATTTCCTATTTTTTTGTCGAATAGGCACGCACGCACTTGCAATTTGCCGTTTGAATGAGTATAATAACGAGGTGATTGTGTAAAAGTATTCGATAGGGGGAAGTTGTGTGGCCGATACCAGGCGTGCCCGGGCTGTGCGGGGTAATTTGCTTTTGTTGTTAGCTGCCATGATTTGGGGCTTTGCTTTTGTAGCGCAGAAAAGCGGCGGCGCCGCTATGGGACCCCTCACATTTAACGGTATACGATCCGCTTTGGGTGCCTTGGGGCTGTTAGCGGTGACGCCGTTGCTGGATAAATGGGGACTCAGCCGAAAGCCTGCCACACCCGCTGAGCGAAAGACCTTGTGGCTTGGCGGTGCGGTTTGCGGCGTAGCTTTGTTTGCCGCAACCAATCTGCAACAAATCGGGCTGCAATACACCACCGTAGGAAAGGGTGGATTCATCACCGCTTTGTACATTGTGTTGGTGCCTTTGCTGGGTGTGTTTGCGGGCAAACGCATCCACGCGCTCAACTGGTGTGGGGTAGCGGTGGCTTTGGCCGGATTGTATTTTTTGTGTGGGCATGGCGAGCGTGGTTTGGATTTGGGCGACTTATTGTTGCTGCTTTGCGCGCTTTTGTTTGCCTTGCAAATTCTCGCGGTGTCTCATTTTTCGCCTCGGGTGGACGGGGTGCGTTTGTCTTGCATACAGTTTTTGGTGGTCGGGGCGCTTAATGCACCTTTTATGTTTGTGTTTGAACAGCCGTCTTTGCCTGCTGTTTGGGATAATATAGTGGCTGTTTTGTATGCCGGTTTGTTGTCCAGCGGTGTGGCTTACACGTTGCAAATTGTTGCACAAAAAGACACCGAACCTACCGTTGCCTCGTTACTGATGAGTTTGGAATCGGTGTTTGCGGTGGTGGCAGGCTGGCTTTTGTTGCAGGATAGGTTATCCATGTTGGAGTGGATTGGTTGTGCGCTGATGTTCGTGGCCATTTTGTTGGCGCAGTTTCCGTCTGCGCAGGGCCAAACCTTGAAAGGGGATTAATGTATGTCGGATTTTCGGGGAATTACGTCCGAGAGTTTGTTTTTGCTCGCAGAAAATCGCTTTCACGATAGCAAGGCGTTTTATGAAGAGCACAAGCCGATTATCAAACGGGATGTTTTACAGCCGTTATCCCATCTAATAGAGGAGCTGACCCCGTTTATGCTGACGGTAGACCCGCATATAGCCGGCCATGTCAGTCGGATACGGCGGGATAATCGGTTCACCCACGATAAGTCGATGTATCGAGAGAATATTTGGATTACATTTATGCGGGATAAGCGTGCGTGGGATTGGTGTGTGCCGGCTTTTTATCTGGATGCTTCCTTGCGGGGGGCTGAGTGGGGTGTCGGCTTTTACAGCGCCACACCCACCATTATGAAAGTGTTGCGCCGCCGCACGCAAGAGCAACCCAAGCAGATGTTGCAAGCGTTGCGCAAAGCAAAACGCGCGGGCTTTGTTTTAAGCGGTCAACCGTATGCGCGGCCGCGCAGCACACCGGACACGCCGGCGGCGCTGCGTCCGATATATGATTGCCGCACCATTCGTCTGTCCCGATATGACGCAGCTTCGCTGTTGGCAGAGCCGGAGTTGCCCCAGCGGTTGAAGAAAGCATTTGCCGCTTTGGCGCCATTTTATTCTTTGGTGATGCAGGCGGTGGAGGAGAGCGCCCGCGCTGGATGCGGAAAAGCCGAAAAGGAGTGATAAACGTATGTTACAGGAGATAACGCGCCAAGCAAAACAGGCTGTGACGGAATTGTTGGAAAGCGCCCGTTTGCAGGCAGGAGACATCTTGGTGGTGGGCTGTTCTTCCAGCGAGGTGCTCGGCGAACGCATCGGCACAGCATCCAGCATGGACGCCGCCGGTGCGGTGTTGGACGGTGTTTTGCCGGTGTTGCAACAGCATGGTGTGTATTTGGCTGCCCAATGCTGTGAGCACCTGAACCGTGCGATCATCGTAGAAGCGGCCGCGGCCAAAGAAAGAGGTCTTTCGCCGGTGAACGTGTTGCCGCAGCCGAAAGCGGGTGGTTCGCTTGCCACGACGGCGTGGCAGCGCATGGAAAATCCGGTGGCTGTGGAGAGCATACAGGCTGAGGCTGGTATAGATATCGGCGGCACGCTCATAGGTATGCATTTGAAACCGGTGGCGGTACCGGTACGTTTGACCGTGCGGCAGATTGGGCAGGCACCGCTACTGTGTGCGCGCACTCGCCCGAAGTTTATCGGCGGCAGCCGTGCGGTGTATGATGAAACGCGTTTGTAAGTAAACGGCAGTATTTGTAAGGAGTGTAAGATATGAGCGGATGTAGTCACGATTGCAGTTCTTGTTCCCAGAAATGCGAAAAACAGGATTTGCGGGCGCAACTGAATCAATATAGTCAAATCAAAAAGGTGGTCGCTGTCAGCAGCGGCAAAGGTGGCGTCGGAAAATCCTCTGTCACCGCGATGCTGGCGGTGATGATGGCTCGTCGCCGGTATAAGGTCGGTGTGCTGGATGCCGATATCACCGGCCCGTCCATCCCGAAAGCATTTGGAGTTACCCGCAAAGCGCGGGGCAGCGAGCTGGGTATCCTGCCGGAAGAAACACATATGAATATTAAGGTGATGTCCATCAATCTCCTGTTGGAGGATGAGAATCAGCCGGTGGTGTGGCGTGGTCCGGTGGTGGCTGGAGCGGTAACCCAGTTTTGGACGGACGTCGTGTGGGGCGAGTTGGATGTGCTGTTCATTGACATGCCCCCCGGCACCGGTGACGTGCCTCTGACGGTGTATCAAAGCATCCCGCTGGACGGAAACGTAGTTGTTACCACACCGCAGTCGCTGGTGCAAATGGTGGTGAGCAAGGCGCGCAAAATGGCCGAGATGCTGGACGTGCCGGTGCTCGGTTTTGTGGAGAACATGAGCAGCATCAAATGCCCGGATTGCGGCAAGAGCATCCCCTTGTTCGGGGATGGGGCGGCCTTAGACCGTGCCGCCGCCGATTCGGGCATCCCGGTGCTCGCTCGGTTGCCTATGGATGCGGCGATTGCGACGCTATGTGATAGCGGCGAGATTGAGCGGGTGGTGTGCGAGGAATTGCACCCCGCGGTTGACGCTGTCGAGGCGCTGCTAAAAAAATAAACAAGCAGCAAAAGGGGACAGATTTTCTGTCCCCTTTTTTGCCGCCGTGTGATTGACTTTGTGGCTCGGTTGTGGTATAAGAAAAAGTAGGTATACAGACGTTTTTACGGGCGTATACGGAGGTGTGAAAATATGACGTATGAGGCATTAAAAAAAGACCCGTTCATTCGCGCGCTTATTCAGCAGGCGGACAAATCCTTGTCGGCTCTGGGATTCACAGAGCACAGTTTTGCGCATGTGGGGCGTGTGGCCGAGACGGCTCGTTATATTCTTGAAACCATGGATTATTCGGAACACGAGGTGGAGCTGGCTATGATGGCCGCCTATCTGCACGATATAGGCAACCTGGTGAACCGTATTGAGCACAGCCAAAGTGGGGCGACGCTGGCTTTTACCATTTTGGAAAAGACCGATATGTGCGCCGAAGATATCGCAACCATCGTCACCGCCATCGGCAATCACGATGAAGGCACCGGCGTGGCGGTCAATCCGGTTGCGGCCGCGCTGATTTTGGCGGACAAATCGGACGTGCGGCGCAGCCGCGTGCGTAACAGCGACGTGTCGACTTTCGATATTCATGACCGTGTCAACTATTCGGTGGAGCGGGCGGATTTGGCCATTAACGATACGCATACAGAAATCACGCTGTCCTTGACGGTGGATTCGCAATACAGTTCCGTGATGGATTATTTCGAAATTTTCTTAGGGCGTATGGTGATGTGTCGTAAAGCGGCAGAGTGTTTGGGCTTGTCTTTCAAATTGAATATTAATGGGCAACCATTAATGTAAAGGAGCACGCCATGATTTATTTGGTAGAGGACGACAACAATATCCGCGAACTGATTTTGTATACGCTGCAAAACAGCTCTTTGGAGGCGGCCGGATTTGCGACGCCTTCGGCTTTTTGGAAGGCTATGGAGCAGACGTGTCCGTCGTTAATACTGTTGGATATCATGTTGCCGGAAGAGGATGGACTGTCCATACTCAAACGTTTGCGGGGGAATGCAGATACGCAGCAGGTGCCGGTTATTCTGTTGACCGCGCGGGATAGTGAATACGATAAGGTTTTGGGGCTGGACAGCGGCGCCGATGACTATATCACCAAGCCGTTTGGCATGATGGAGCTGTTAGCGCGTATCAAGGCGCAGTTGCGTCGAGCGAAACCGAAATCAAAAGAACAGACGTATTGTTTGGATGGCTTGTCGGTTTTTCCGGCACGCCGCGTGGTGTGCGTGGATGGGAATCCCGTTTCGCTTACATACAAAGAGTTTGAACTGCTTTGCTATCTTCTGCAAAACCGAGCGGTGGTGCTCACGCGGGATAGACTTTTAGACGCCGTTTGGGGATATGAGTTTGACGGAGAAAATCGTACGGTAGATGTACATATCCGCACCCTGCGACAAAAGTTGGGCCCGGCCGGCCATTTAATAGAAACGGTGCGCGGCGTTGGCTATAAGATAGGGGGCCCGGTGCATGGGCAGTAAAATATTCAAGCAGGTTTTTTGGGTGTCTTTGGCTTGCTTTCTTGTGTGTTGCTGTGTCTTATGGACAGCCGTTTGTTGGTATGCAGACAGCCAATACGTAGCACAGTTGCGGCGGGAGACGCTGTTTACAGCCGCAGCCTTTGAGCAAAACGAGAACCTTGTTTTGCCGGGGCAGGAATCGGATGCGTCTTTTCGTGTTACGCATATCGGTGCCGACGGAAGCGTGTTGTACGACTCGGTTTCCGGACCGGTGGCAACCGCCGATTATCGGCAGCGGGAAGAGGTGCGCGAGGCTCTGGATAGCGGCATCGGAGAAAGCCGTCGACATTCCGAAACGCAGCGGCGCACGTTGCTTTATTGTGCGGTGCGGTTGCAAGACGGCACCGTTGTGCGGTTAAGCACCCCGCCATATGCGGGTTTTTCCTTGCTTGTGGATTGGTTTTATTGGTTGTTGGCATCTGTGTTGTTGGCGCTTGTGATGGCATTGTTGTTGGCTTTCTTTGTGTCCAAGAACAGCCTTCGTCCCATTCAAGAACTGAATCTTGCCGGTTTGGATGAACGGGATGTGTATCCGGAATTGCAACCGCTCGTGCGGCGCATCAACACCCAAAGTCGGCAAATCAACCGACAAATGGAGGAACTCAAAGCGGAGCATGCACGACAGGATGCCCTTCGTCGTGAATTCACCGCCAACGTGTCCCACGAACTGAAAACGCCGCTCACCTCCATTGCCGGTTTTGCGGAACTGATGCGGGATGGGCTCGTAAAACCGGAGGATATGAGCCGGTTTGGCGGGAAAATATACGACGAAAGTCAGCGCTTAATCGTGTTGGTGGGGGATATTATAAAATTATCCCAGTTAGAGAGCGACATTCAACCGCCGGAAAAAACGATGGTGGATTTACGGGAATTGTGTGGCACGGTGCTGGCGCATTTGGATGCGCCCGCGCAAAAAAAAAGCGTGACGCTCTCCCTGACCGGCGAGTCGGTGTCTGTGCTTGGCGCGGAGTCGGTTTTGTATGAGATGGTGTATAACTTGTGCGACAATGCAATTAAATACAATCGCCCGAACGGAACGGTCACGGTGGATTTAGCGGTGACGGCTGACGGGGTGTGCTTGGCGGTTTCGGACACCGGCATCGGCATCCCCGAAGAGGATATCGACCGCGTTTTTGAGCGGTTTTATCGGGTGGATAAGAGTCATTCCAAAGAGGTAGGTGGTACCGGACTTGGGTTGGCTATTGTGAAACATGGTGCTCTGTTCCACCAGGCGACCATGGAAACGCGCAGTCGCGTAGGGGAAGGCACCACCATTACCATACATTTTCCCGCTCAATCGGCATGGATTTAACGTAGATTTAACATAGCGTTGTGTTCGTTTTAACGAAAAGCCTGTATACTGTCTATATTTGGAAGTTTTCAAGAATAAGAAGGAGACAACAAATATGTTTGCTGTTATTACGATGGTGTGTGGATTGGTTTTTTTCTTGTTCGGCATGCACGTTATGTCCGGCAGTTTGGAGAAGATGGCCGGCGGTAAGCTGGAATATCTGTTGAAGAAGATGACCGCCAATCCGTTCATCAGCGTGGTGCTTGGCGCCACGATTACGATTGCGGTGCAGTCCTCCTCGGCTACGACGGTGATGTTGGTTGGTCTGGTGAATTCCGGCATCATGAAATTGTCGCAAACGCTGTTTGTGGTATATGGTGCGAACATCGGCACGACCGTCACGTCGTGGATACTCAGTTTGTCCAGCATACAGAGCGACAGCGTGTTTATGCAGTTGCTCAAACCGGAAAACTTTTCGCCGATTATCGCGTTGATCGGTATAGGGATGATGATGCTGTCGCACAGCGACAAGAAACAAAGCATCGGCACGGTTTTTGTTGGCTTTACGGTGCTTATTTACGGTATGGAAATGATGTCGGGTGCGGTCAAGCCCTTGGCAAATTCGCCGGAGTTTGCGGCGTTGCTGATAAAATTCAACCGCCCGTTGGTCGGTATGCTTGTCGGCACCTTGTTCACCGCGGTGATTCAAAGCTCGGCGGCTTCTATCGGTATTATTCAGGCGTTGTCGCTGACCGGTAGCATCACCAATACGATGGCCATTCCCATTGTTATGGGTGCCAACATCGGCACGTGTATCACATCCCTCATTTCCAGCGTCGGCACCAATCGCCGCGCGAAACAGGTGGCGCTCAGTCACGTGCTGATAAACTGCTTCGGTATGGTTGTGTGGCTGGCTGTTTTCTATCTGGCGCGTTTGTTTACCAACTGGGCGTTTTTCAATGAGGCTACCACGCCGTTTATGGTTGCGTTTATTCACTCTGCGTTTAATGTGCTTACGGTCATATTGTTGGCTCCCTTTACCAAACGTTTTGAGCATTTGGTGGAACGGCTGATTCCGGATACGAACGAAGTGGGCGAAAAGGATGAGCTGCTGCTGGATGTTCGTTTGTTGAGATCGCCGTCTGTTGCGGTCGTGGAGAGCCACGGCGCTACCATGAAAATGTGCAGCCTGGCACACGATAACGTGTTGCGTGCTTTGGATTTGCTGGAACATTATGATGATAAACAATCCGCGCTTGTGGAAAAAACCGAAGAGGTGCTGGACTCTTATGAGGATACGTTAGGCACCTATCTCGTGCAATTATCCGGACAAGCGCTATCGCAAAAAGACTCGCAAATGGTTTCCAAGATGTTGCATGTCATTGGTGACTTTGAGCGACTGGGTGACCATGCGCTTAACCTGCTCAAAACGGCGCGTGAAATGCACAGTAAAAAGATTCTTTTTTCGCAAGAAGCGAAGCGGGAATTGCAGGTGCTCGTTGAGGCTATCCGCGAGATCATGCGTTTGACCGACAGCGCCTATATAAAGAACCACGTACAGTTGGCGGCGGAGGTGGAACCGCTTGAACAAGCGGTGGACGCGCTGATCAGCCAGATCCGCGACAATCATATACACCGTCTGCGCAACGGTGCTTGCACGATTGAATTCGGCTTTGTGCTGTCCGATCTGTTGACTAACTGCGAGCGTATTTCTGACCATTGTTCGAACGTGGCGGTGGCGATTATTGAGGTGGAACACAACAGCTTCGATACCCACCATTATCTCAACACACTCAAACGTGGCAACGAGGATTTCGTCCAATCGGTTGAGAAGTATATACACAAATACAGCCTATAAACAAAAAAGCGGCAACCATCCGTTTGGGATGGTTGCCGCTTTTTTTCATTATTCACAGGCAAGTTCCAAGGGGAGTTGCTTTTCTGTATACAGAGAAATGCCTGCCTGCGCGAGTACGGCGGCGCAAACGCCCTTGCCGAGGATTTTGTGCCCGGTGTGGGTGCCGTCGTATATGGTGTGTGTGCCACAACTAGGACTGCTTTCTTTGAGTATAGCCGCACTCAGTCCGTGTTGTCGGCACAGAGCCAATGCTTGCTGTGCGCCGCTTTGATAGGCGGCTGTACAGTCGGTGCCGTCGGCGGTGAGCACGCGGTTGCCCACAATCTCGCAGGGAGTGCGTGGGGTGGATAGCCCCCCGGCGCATTCGGGACAAAAGGGGATAGCCTCGCCGCTGTGTACCAAGGCGCGTAGCGCCGGATAGCCAAAACAGCCGCCGTCATACCGGCAGGCAACGCCGCACAAACAAGCGCTGATGAGATACGTCGCCATTAGAAATACCGCACCAGGGAAACCACCTTGCCGAGAATGGTGACCTCTTTGACTAAAATCGGCTCAAAGGCGTCGTTTTCCGGTTGCAGACGGATATGGTCTTTTTCGATAAACAGGCGTTTGACGGTGGCTTCGTCCTCTAACAAGGCAACCACTACGTCGCCGTTTTGGGCGGAGTTTGTGCGTTGCACGATAACCACGTCTTTATCCAGAATGCCGGCGCCCAGCATGCTTGTGCCGGATACCCGCAGCGCAAACAATTCGCCGGGCTGGAAGTGGCTGCCGCCGGAGAAGGGGACGTAATCCTCCACTTCTTCCACCGCCAGGATGGGAACACCGGCTGTGACCTTACCGAGTAAGGGCACGCGGGTGACGTTTTCGCCCGGCAGGCGAATGGCGCGGTTGAGCCCGCTGCGACGGTCGATGTAGCCGTCGTCTTCCAGACGCTTCAAATATGCGTGCACGGTGGAGGTGGATTTGATGCCGGTGGCTTCGCAGATTTCCCGCACAGAGGGGGGGATGTTATCCTGTAAGCGTTCTTTGACAAAAGCCAGGACTTTCTGTTGTTTTTCGCTGAGCGGTTTCATATAAATTCCTCCTATATACGCCGGGGAAAGCCGGGCGAATATTTGTTCCGTCCCTATCATACCACACTATTTTCAAAAAAGCAAACATTTGTTTGCGTTTTTTTCGATTTTTTTATTTTGTTCATAGTTTTCTTAACAAGAATTCATGATTTCGTCATAGAAAGTACAAAATTACCCCCTATACTAAAAACGTACTCAGGAGGGATGGATGGAGCCGCACCGGAACTCTCTCGTACAAGCTGGGTACATCCTCCTCAAAACACCCCTCTAACGAGGAAAGGCGTCTGCTTAGCTTTGCTGAGCAGGCGCCTTATCCTTTTGTTTGGCGGTTTTTGCCAAATCCCCCTTGACTTTTGGGCATCGGTAGAGTATGATTAAACTGTTCTTTAATAAGATAAAAACTGTGAACGAGACAGTAGCGTGCAACAGACCGCCAAAGCGAGTCGGGGATGGTGAAAGCCCGGTGATGCGTCGATGCGCGTGAATATCCCTCGGGAGTTGCCGTCTGAACAGGATTTTCTCAGTAGGTGCGGCCGGGTTTCCTCCGTTAATGGGAACGCATATGTTGGTATGCTGTTAATAGGTGGTATAGCGAGGTGTGACCTTCGTCCTGTTACAGGGGCGGAGGATTTTTTTATTTGGAGGGTTTTTAACATGTACAAGAAAGTATCGACGAATATGGATTTTGTACAACGCGAGCGTGAGGTGTTGCAATTCTGGACGGACAATGACGTGTTTCGCCGCAGTATGGAAGACCGCAAAGAGGGGGAGACGTATACCTTTTATGACGGTCCCCCCACGGCCAACGGCAAACCCCACATCGGTCACGTGCTGACGCGTGTTATCAAGGATATGATTCCGCGCTATCGCACGATGAAAGGGTATATGGTGCCGCGTAAAGCGGGCTGGGATACGCATGGTCTGCCGGTGGAATTGGAAGTGGAGAAACTGCTCGGTTTGGACGGTAAAGAGCAAATCGAGGAATATGGTTTGGAACCATTTATCGGAAAATGTAAAGAGAGCGTCTGGCAGTATAAAGGCATGTGGGAAGAATTTTCCGGCATCGTGGGCTTCTGGGCGGATATGGACGCGCCGTATGTCACGTATGACAACGATTTTATTGAGTCGGAGTGGTGGGCGCTTAAACAGATTTGGGATAAACAGCTGCTCTATAAGGGTTTCAAGATTGTACCGTATTGTCCGCGTTGCGGCACGCCGCTGTCCAGCCATGAGGTGGCGCAGGGATATAAAAGCGTCAAAGAGCGCAGTGCGGTGGTGCGTTTCCGTGTGAAAGGGGAGGACGCGTGGTTCCTCGCTTGGACCACCACCCCGTGGACGCTGCCGTCCAACGTGGCGTTGTGCGTCAACCCGCGGGAGACCTATTGCAAGGTCAAAGCCGCAGATGGTCACGTGTATTATCTGGCGCAGGCGTTGCTCGACCGTGTGCTCGGCAAACTAGGCGGCGAAGATACGCCGGCCTATGAGGTGCTGGAAACTTATGCCGGCGCTGAACTGGAAAACAAAGAATACGAGCCGCTGTTTGATTGTGCGAAAGTGGTCGCTGACAAACAGCACAAAAAAGGCTTTTTTGTCACTTGTGCCGATTACGTCACCATGACGGACGGTACCGGTATCGTGCATATTGCACCCGCCTTTGGTGAGGACGACGCCCAGGTAGGGCGGCGGTACGACCTGCCGTTTGTGCAGTTGGTGGACGGCGCCGGTAATTTGACGGCGGACACACCGTTTGCGGGCGTGTTTGTCAAACAGGCCGACCCGCTGGTGTTGACCGATTTGGACGCGCGCGGCCAGTTGTTCGACGCGCCGAAATTTGAGCACGATTATCCTTTCTGCTGGCGGTGCGACACCCCGCTGATTTACTACGCGCGCGAGTCGTGGTTTGTTAAAATGACCGCCGTACGCGAGGACCTGATCCGCAACAACAACACCATCAACTGGATACCCGAAAGCATCGGCAAAGGCCGCTTCGGTGATTGGTTGGAGAACGTGCAGGATTGGGGCATCAGCCGCAACCGTTATTGGGGCACGCCGCTGAACATCTGGGAATGCTCCTGCGGTTGTCAGCACGCTATCGGCAGCATTGAAGAGTTGCGCGCCATGTCCGACAACTGTCCGGCGGATATCGAATTGCACCGCCCCTTTATTGACGCGGTGACCATTCGTTGCCCGGAATGCGGCGGCGAGATGAGACGCGTGCCGGAGGTCATTGACTGCTGGTTCGATTCCGGCTCCATGCCGTTTGCACAGCATCACTATCCGTTTGAGAACAAAGACCTGTTTGAACAGCAATTCCCGGCGGATTTCATATCCGAAGCGGTGGACCAAACGCGTGGCTGGTTCTATTCGCTGCTCGCTATCTCGACCTTGATTTTCAACAAAGCGCCGTACAAGAACGTGCTGGTGCTCGGCCACGTGCAGGATGAAAACGGCCAGAAAATGTCCAAATCCAAAGGCAACGCCGTCGACCCGATGGAGGCGTTGCAGACCTATGGGGCGGATGCCATTCGTTGGTATTTCTATTCCAACTCTGCGCCGTGGCTGCCTAACCGATTCCACGGCAAGGCGGTGCAGGAATGTCAGCGTAAGTTCCTGGGTACGTTGTGGAACACCTATGCGTTCTTTGTGCTGTATGCGAACATCGATGGCTTCGATGCGACCAAATATACGCTGGAATACGATAAACTCTCTGTCATGGATAAGTGGCTGTTGTCCCGCGTGAACAGCACCGTGCAAGCGGTGGATGAAAACCTGGCTGCCTACCGCATTCCGGAAACGGCGCGTGTGTTG
>JAFPCP010000060.1 GCA_017423825.1 Clostridia bacterium
ATCGGCTTGTTTAACATCCAGTTTATCGTGGATAAAGATGACAACGTGTTTATCATCGAAGTGAATCCACGCTCCTCTCGCACGGTGCCGTTTTTGTCCAAGTCCACCGGGTACAGCCTAGCGGACATCGCCACCGAGGTGATTTTGGGCAAGACGCTCAAAGAACTCGGCCTGTTCGATATCTATCCCGAGGAGAAAAAGCGGTTTTACGTCAAGGTGCCGGTGTTCTCGTTCAATAAAATCAAAGGCCTGGAGGCCTACCTGTCTCCCGAGATGAAATCGACCGGCGAAGCCATCGGCTATGACGAGAAATTGCACCGCGCCATGCAAAAGGCGCTGATTGCCTCCGGCATGACCTTACAAAACTACGGCACGGTCATCGTCACGCTCGCGGACGAGGACAAGGAAGAGGCGCTGCCGCTGGTACGGCGGTTCTACGATATGGGCTTTAACATTGAGGCCACCATCGGCACCGCCAACTATCTCAAAGAAAACGGCATCCGCACCCGCGTGCGCGGCAAACTCAGCGAAGGTAGCGAGGAGATTTTGGAATCCATCCGAGCGGGCTACGTCAGCTATGTCATTAACACCCGCGCGATTTTGTCCGGCGTGCACTATGAGGACGGCGTGGCGATTCGCCGTTGTGCGGTGGAGAACGGTGTGACGTTGTTCTCGTCGCTGGATACGGTGCGCATCGTGCTGGACGTGCTGGAAGAAATCACCAACAAAGTCTCCACCATCGACGCGTAAATAATTCGTTACGGAAAGAGGAATCGGCTTGAAACAGAGTCTTTTTACCATTAAAGAGAACACCCCGTTGACCGACAGCGTGATGAAAATGGTGTTGCAGGGCGATACCAGCGCCATCACCGGTCCGGGGCAGTTTGTGAACATCCAATTGGATGGCCTGTATCTGCGGCGCCCCATTTCGGTGTGCGATTGCGTCGGGGATACGCTGACGCTGTTGTACAAAATCGTCGGCAAAGGCACGGGTCAGATGGCGGCGATGGCCGCCGGCACCATGCTGGACGTGTTGACCGGGCTTGGGAACGGCTATGATATAAGCGCCGCCGGCGAGCGCCCGCTGCTGATTGGCGGCGGTGTCGGCGTGCCGCCGCTGTATATGCTGGCGCGTCTGCTGCGCGAGCAAGGCAAGGCGGTGTCGGTGATTTTGGGGTTCAACACCGCATCGGAAGTGTTTTACGAAGAGGCATTCCGCGCCCTTGGGTGCGAAGTGCAGGTGGCGACGGTGGACGGCTCCCGCGGGGCGAAAGGCTTTGTCACCGATGCGATGGCCGGCTTGGACTATACGTATTTTTACACCTGTGGTCCGGAGCCGATGCTCAAAGCGGTGTATCGGCAGGCCGCCACGGCAGGGGAGTTCAGCTTTGAAGAGCGCATGGGTTGCGGTTTTGGTGCGTGCATGGGATGTTCCTGCAAAACCGTCACCGGGTACAAACGCATCTGCAAAGACGGCCCGGTGCTGAAAAAGGAGGAAATCCTATGGGACAACTGAGTGTGGATTTGTGCGGTATTCGGTTGGACAATCCAGTCATTCCCGCCAGCGGTACGTTTGGCTATGGCTACGAATACGCAGAATTGTACGATATCAATGAGCTGGGCACCTTTTCTTTCAAGGGCACGACGCGTGAGCCGCGTTTCGGCAACCCGACGCCCCGCATTGCGGAATGCACCGCCGGCATGATAAACGCGGTGGGGTTGCAAAACCCCGGCGTAGACAAGGTGATTGCGGAGGAATTGCCGCGGCTGGCCGGTTGTTTTCACAAGCCGGTGATGGCGAACGTGAGCGGTTTCTCGGTGGAGGATTACGCTTACACCTGCGAAAAATTAGATAAAGAAGCACAGGTTGGTTGGTTAGAGGTGAACGTCAGCTGCCCGAACGTGCACGGCGGCGGCATGAGCTTCGGCACCTCGCCGGAAGCGGCGGCGGAAGTGACCCGCGCGGTGAAGGCGGTCACCACCAAACCGGTGATTATCAAATTATCCCCCAACGTCACGGATATTGTGGCGATTGCCAAAGCGTGTGAAGAGGCGGGGGCGGATGGCATCAGCCTCATCAACACCATGCTGGGCATGCGCATCGACCTGCGCACCCGCCGCCCGGTGATTGCCAACAAAATGGGCGGCTTTTCCGGCCCGGCCATTTTCCCGGTAGCGGTACGCATGGTATACCAGGTGGCATCGGCGGTGTCCATTCCTGTGATTGGCATGGGCGGCGTTTCCACGGCCGAGGACGTGGTTGAAATGATGCTGGCGGGCGCGACGGCGGTTGAGGTCGGCGCGGCGAATCTGGTGGACCCGTATGCCAGCCGCAACATTGTGCGAGACCTGCCGGCCGTCATGGCTCGGCATGGCATAGAGAGGTTAGAAGATATCATAGGAGGCGCGAGAAAAGATGGGTAAAGACGTTATTGTGGCGTGCGATTTCGCCACAGCGGAGCAAGTGTTCACCTTTTTGGACCAATTCACCGACCGCAAACCGTTTGTGAAAATCGGCATGGAACTGTTTTACGCCGAGGGCCCGGCCATCGTGCGGGAGATTAAACGGCGCGGCCACAAGATTTTCTTGGATTTGAAACTCCACGATATCCCCAACACGGTGCGCAAATCCATGGCGGTGCTTTCGGGGTTGGACGTGGACATGACCAACCTGCACGCGGCCGGCACCATCCCGATGATGCAGGCGGCTTTGGAGGGTCTTACCCGCCCGGACGGTACGCGTCCGTTGCTGATTGCGGTGACACAGCTCACCTCCACCGACCAAGCGACGATGGAGCGGGACCTGCTGATAAACGAACCCATTGACCAAGTGGTTATGCACTATGCCGCCAATGCGCAAAAAGCCGGCCTCGACGGGGTGGTTTGTTCCCCGCTGGAAGCCGGTAAAGTGCATCAGACGTGCGGGGATGCGTTTGTGACAGTCACCCCCGGCGTGCGGTTCGCGGACGGCGACGTCGGCGACCAAAAGCGGGTGATGACACCGGCGCAGGCAAAAGAAGTCGGCTCGGATTATATCGTGGTTGGTCGCCCCATCACGGCGGCGGCGGACCCGGTGGCGGCGTATCGGCGCTGTGTGGAAGAATTTTGCGATTAAAGGAGAGGGAAACGGTATGGAAACGTATAAAAGAGAGTTTATTGCCTTCTTGGAAGAGGCCGGCGTGTTGAAGTTCGGCGACTTCACCGCCAAGAGCGGGCGCAAGATACCGTATTTTATCAACGCCGGTGACATCAAGACCGGCGCGCAAATAGCGAAACTCGGCGAGTTTTACGCCAAAGCGTATCAAGAAAAGGTAGGCAACAAGCGCACGGTGCTGTACGGCCCGGCCTACAAGGGCATTTCGATTGCGGTTTCCGCCTCGATTGCGCTGGCGAAAACCGGACTGGACGTGCCGTTTTTCTTCAACCGCAAAGAGGCGAAGGATCACGGCGAAGGCGGCGTGTTCGTCGGCTATGTGCCGAAAGAGGGCGAAGAGGTCGTGATTGTCGAGGACGTGATTACGGCCGGCACCGCCATTCGCGAAAGCATGGCGAATTTGAGCACGTTGGACGGCGTGAAAGTGGCGGCCACCTTCGTGATGGTGGACCGCAAAGAAAAGGGCCAAGGCGAGCTGTCAGCGATGGCGGAAGTGGAAAAAGAGTTTGGCTTCCCGGTGTATTCGGTGGTGGACGTGTATGACATCATCGAATATCTGGAAGAGGACGAGGCCAACGCAGAGAACGTCGCACGCATCCGCAACTATCTGGCGGTGAACGGAGCGAGCGTATGAGAAGTTTGATTGACATTCTCGACTTCACGGTAGAAGAACTCGATGCACTCATCCGCACGGCCTGTGACATTATCGACAACCCGACGGCGTATGCCGAGCGGTGCCGTGGCAAGAAGTTGGCGACGCTGTTTTTCGAGCCCTCCACCCGCACGCGGCTGAGTTTTGAGGCGGCGATGTTGGAACTGGGCGGCAATGTGATTGGTTTTTCGGAGGCATCCAGCTCCTCCGCCGCCAAAGGCGAAAGCCTGGCGGACACCGCCCGCGTGATTAGTTGCTATGCGGACATTATTGCTATGCGCCACCCCAAAGAGGGGGCGGCTTTGGTGGCGGCGAACAACGCCACCGTGCCGGTGATTAACGCCGGTGACGGCGGGCATTGCCACCCGACGCAGACGCTCGCGGACCTGCTGACCATTTACCGGGAAAAGGGCCGGTTTGACAATTTGACGGTGGGCTTTTGCGGCGATTTGAAATTCGGCCGCACGGTGCATTCGCTGATTAACGCCCTGTCTCGCTATGCCGGGATTCGGGTGGTGCTCATTTCGCCGGAAGAGTTGAAACTGCCCAGTTATATCAAAAAAGACGTGCTGGCCAAAGCAGGGATTCCGTACACGCAACTCACAGATTTGGAAGAGGCCATTCCGCAGCTGGACATTTTGTATATGACGCGGGTACAGCGCGAGCGCTTTTTCAACGAAGAGGATTATCTGCGGTTGAAAGACCGCTACATCCTCGACGCCAAAAAACTCGAAACCGCAAAACCGGACCTGTGCGTGATGCACCCGCTGCCGCGTGTGAATGAAATCAGCGTGGATGTGGACAAGGATGCCCGCGCCTGTTATTTCAAACAGGTGCTGTACGGCAAATACATGCGCATGGCCCTGATTTTGAAATTGTTGGAGGAGGCGGCGCAATGAAGATAGACTCGATTCAAAACGGCGTGGTCATCGACCACATCACTGCCGGTTGCGGCATGCGGTTGTATGAGCTGTTGGGTTTGGCGTCGCTGGATTGTTCGGTGGCGCTCATCAAGAACGTGTCCAGCAAAAAACAGGGGCATAAAGACATCATTAAAATCGATGCCGACATTCCGGTGAATCTGGATGTCATCGGGTATGTGGACCCCGGCGCGACGGTGAATATCATTCGTGGCGGCGTGCTGGCGGAAAAGCGCACCATCGATATGCCGGAGCGACTGGTGAACGTGATTAAGTGCAAAAATCCGCGCTGCATCACCAGCTGTGAGCAGGAGTTGGAGCACATTTTCAAACTCACCGATAAAGAAAACAAAGTCTATCGGTGTTTGTATTGCGAAACCAAGGCGGATAACCATTAAATGGAAAAACGCCCCTGAACAGGGGCGTTTTTTATGTTTATTCGGCAATTTTGTGTTGACTACGGTCGGCATGCGCGGTATAATGTCTTAAATAACTATATAGTGATGAGAGGAAATGAGAACATGGCTACTTTTATTCAAGAACCGTCCCACACTTTTAACGAATATCTGCTGATTCCCGGCTACTCTTCGAGCGAGTGTGTGCCGGCCAATGTTTCGCTGAAAACTCCTCTGGTGCGCTATAAAAAAGGCGAAAAACCCGCCATTGAAATGAACATTCCGCTGGTGTCGGCTATCATGCAGTCGGTGTCCGGCGACCGTTTGGCGGTGGCGCTGGCCACCGAGGGTGGCGTATCCTTCATTTACGGCTCGCAGTCGGTGGAAGATGAGGCGGCGATGGTGAAACGCGCCAAGACCTTCAAAGCCGGTTTTGTACGCAGCGATTCCAACATCAGCCCCGAAGCGACCATGGCGGACGTCGTCGCGCTCAAAGAGCGCACCGGCCACTCCACCGTCGCCGTGACGGAAGATGGCACCGCCGAGGGCCGATTGGTCGGCATTGTGACCGGGCGTGATTATCGCGTCAGCCGTATGTCCCCGGACACCAAGGTGAAAGAATTCATGACGCCGTTTGACAAGCTCGTGGTGGCCAAAGAGGGCACGACTCTCAAAGAGGCCAACGACATCATTTGGGATAACAAACTCAACTCCCTGCCCATCATCGACGACGAGGGGCGGCTGTGCTATTTCGTGTTCCGCAAGGATTACGATATGCACAAACAAAACCCGAACGAACTGCTGGACGCCTCCAAGCGCTATGTGGTAGGCGCCGGTATCAACACGCGCGACTATGCCGAGCGCGTCCCGGCTTTATTAGAGGCGGGCGCCGACGTGCTGTGCATCGACTCCTCCGAGGGCTTCTCGGAATGGCAGAAACGCACCATTGACTGGATTCGCGAGCGGTACGGCGACAGCGTGAAAGTGGGCGCCGGTAACGTGGTGGACGCCGAGGGATTCCGCTATTTGGCGGATTGCGGCGCGGACTTTATCAAAGTGGGCATCGGCGGCGGCTCGATTTGCATCACCCGCGAGACCAAGGGCATCGGCCGCGGACAAGCCACCGCGCTCATTGAGGTGTGCAAGGCGCGCGACGAGTATTTTGAAGAAACCGGCATTTACGTGCCGGTGTGCTCCGATGGCGGCATTGTGTATGACCATCACCTGACGCTGGCTTTGGCCATGGGTGCGGATTTCGTGATGCTCGGGCGGTATTTTGCCCGCTTCGATGAAAGCCCGACCAACAAGGTGAACATCGGCGGCACCTATTACAAAGAATATTGGGGCGAGGGCTCCAATCGCGCGCGCAACTGGCAACGCTATGATTTGGGCGGCGACGGAAAACTGTCCTTTGAAGAGGGTGTGGATTCCTACGTGCCGTATGCCGGTTCGCTCAAGGACAACGTGGCGCTTTCGCTGAGCAAGGTGCGTTCCACCATGTGCAACTGCGGCGCGTTAAGCATCCCCGAATTACAGCAAAAAGCAAAACTGACCTTGGTGTCTGCCACCAGTATCGTGGAGGGTGGCGCGCACGACGTCATTCAGAAAGAAAAAAGCATGTCGATAAAGTAAATTTTTGGTAGAAATGTGTATGCCCTGAGCCTTGACACAACGGCCTCGACATGGTATAATTTTGGTTGTCATTTGAATAGCCATTCTTTGTGACTGACGGATGATGTGGAGCACCACAAAGGAACAAAGAATCAGCAGGGATTTTCCCTTATTCAGCCGACCGTCTGGGCACAGTTGACTCGCAAGAGTTGAGTGTGCCCTTTTATATTTTTTAGGAGGTTACCGCATGAAAAAAGTGGGTATTGTCATGGGCAGCGACAGCGACCTGCCCATCATCCAAAAAGCCGCCGATACGCTGGCGGCGCTGGGGATACCGTTTGAGGTGCACGTCTATTCGGCGCACCGCACCCCGGAACAGGCGAAAGAGTTTGCGGCCAACGCGCGAGAGAATGGGTTTGGCGTGTTGATTGCGGCGGCCGGCATGGCCGCGCATCTCGCGGGCGCCGTCGCGGCGAACACCACCTTGCCGGTGATTGGCATTCCGTGTCAATCGGCTTGCTTGGAAGGGATGGACGCGCTGTTGTCGACGGTGCAGATGCCCAGCGGCATTCCGGTGGCCACGGTGGCGATTAACGGCGGCGCCAATGCGGCGCTGTTAGCGGCACAGATTTTGGCGGTAGAGGACGCGGTGCTGGCGCAGAAACTGGACGCCAAGCGTGCCGCCGACGCGGCGACGGTGCTGGAAAAAGATAAGAAAATCGCCGCCCAGTTTACACAAACCGTTTAAGAATGTTTCCATTCATCAGGTATATATTTAAGGAGGACATGCATCATGGAGAAAAAATTAGTTTACACCGGCAAAACCAAGGACGTTTTCGCGTTGGAAAACGGCAACTGCTTACTGAAATTCAAAGACGACTGCACCGGCAAAGACGGTGTGTTTGACCCCGGCGAGAACGCGGTCGGCCTGACCATCGACGGCGTGGGCGACGTCAATCTGCGTATGTCCATCTATTTCTTTGAAAAAGTGAACGCGGCCGGCATCAAAACCCACTACGTCAGCGCAAACCTCGCGGACACCACGATGGAAGTGTTGCCGGCGAAGGTGTTTGGCAAAGGCCTGGAAGTGATTTGCCGCCACAAAGCGGTGGGTAGCTTCTATCGTCGGTACAGCGATTATATCGAAGAGGGCGCGGACCTGCCGGCGTATGTGGAAACCACCTTTAAGAACGACGAAAAGGGCGACCCGCTGGTCACCAAAGACGGCCTGGTGGACTTGGGCGTCATGACCGCCAAGCAGTATGACGACATCAAGGAAATGACGCAGAAAATCACCCAAATCGTGGCGGACGACCTGAAAGAAAAAGGCCTCGTTCTGTACGATATCAAGTTTGAGTTCGGCTACGATGCCGAGGGCAACGTCATGCTCATTGACGAAATCGCCTCCGGCAACATGCGCGTTTACAAAGACGGCCAATACATCGACCCCATGACCTTGTCGGAGTTGTTTTTCGCGTAAGAATCTCTGATTGCTTATTGTCGTAGAGAGGAGTTCCAGCATGGGAGGATTTTTCGGGATAGTGTCCCGGCAAGAGTGTTTGGCGGATGTGTTTTTCGGTGTGGACTATCACTCGCATTTGGGTACGCGGCGCGGCGGTCTGGCCGCCTACGACCCGGCGGTGGGCTTGCAGCGCAAAATTCACAACATTGAAAACGCCCCGTTCCGCACCAGGTTTGACCATATTTTCGAAGAGATGCAGGGCACGTCGGCCATCGGCTGCATCAGCGACACGGACCCGCAACCGATGCTCATTCGGTCTCACCTGGGAACGTACGCCATCAGCA
>JAFPCP010000061.1 GCA_017423825.1 Clostridia bacterium
CACGTGCAGGATGAAAACGGCCAGAAAATGTCCAAATCCAAAGGCAACGCCGTCGACCCGATGGAGGCGTTGCAGACCTATGGGGCGGATGCCATTCGTTGGTATTTCTATTCCAACTCCGCGCCGTGGCTGCCCAACCGCTTCCACGGCAAGGCGGTGCAGGAATGTCAGCGTAAGTTCCTCGGTACGCTGTGGAACACGTATGCGTTCTTTGTGCTGTATGCGAACATTGACGGCTTCGATGCGACCAAATATACGCTGGAATATGATAAACTCTCGGTCATGGATAAGTGGCTGTTGTCCCGCGTGAACAGCACCGTGCAAGCGGTGGATGAAAACCTGGCTGCCTACCGCATTCCGGAAACGGCGCGTGTGTTGCAGGATTTTGTGGACGAAATGAGTAACTGGTACGTCCGTCGCAGTCGTGAGCGGTTCTGGGGCAAGGGGATGCCGCAGGATAAAATCAACGCCTACATGACGTTGCACACGGCGCTTGTGATGATAGCCAAGGCGTCCGCTCCGCTGATTCCGTTTATGGCAGAGGACATTTATCGCAACCTCGTGTGCAGCCATGACGCTGCCGCGCCGGTGAGTGTCCATTTGTGCGATTTCCCGGCGGTGCAAACGGCCTGGATAGACACCGCTTTGGAAGCGCGCATGAAAGATGTGCTGGATATTGTCGTGTTAGGGCGGGCGGCCCGCAACGGCGCTAATTGCAAAAACCGCCAGCCGTTAGGGAAAATGTACGTGCAGACCGGCGAGCAACTGGACGGCTATTTCACCGCCATCATTGCGGATGAGCTGAATGTCAAATCGGTAGAGTTCGTACAGGATACGGCCGCGTTTATGAGTTATTCTTTCAAACCGCAGCTGAAAACCCTCGGCCCGAAATACGGCAAACAGCTGGGTGAAATTCGCACGGCGCTGGCCGAATTGGACGGCAACGCGGCCAAAGCGGCGCTGGATGCATCGGGCACGCTCACGCTGCCGTTGGGTGGCGCGGTTATCGAACTCACGGCGGAAGATTTGCTGATTGAAACGGCGCAGACACCGGGGTATTATACCGTGTCGGATAAGGGCATCACGGTGGCGCTGGACACCAATCTCACACCGGAGCTGATTGAAGAAGGTTTTGTGCGGGAGATTGTCAGCAAGTTGCAGACTATGCGCAAAGAGGCCGGCTTTGAGGTGATGGACACCATCACGGTCTATGCAACCGGCAACGCGCGCGTCGAGCAGGTGTTGTGTGATAACCGAGATGCCGTATTGCAGGACGTTATGGCCACGGATTTGCGTTGCGGCGAAACTGCCGGCTTTGAGAAGCAGTGGAACATCAACGGCGAAACGGTCACGCTGTGTGTGGAAAAGAATACCGATTGACACACGCGTTGGATAGCGTATAATAAAGATAAAAAAGAAAGGTGGATACACGTATGTTGATTACCAAAGACAGTTTAATTGGCGATATTTTAGACCAGGACAGAGAAACGGCTCCGTACTTTTTGGAGATGGGCATGCATTGTTTGGGTTGCCCCTCCGCCCGCGGCGAATCGCTGGAACAGGCTTGTGCCGTGCACGGCGTGAGCGTGGATGAACTGGTGGCTAAACTGAACAAACATTTCGGCAACTAATAGAAAAAAGACAGGTTTCGGAAGAAACCTGTCTTTTTCCGCTATGGGCATAGGAGGTGGCGGGTATGCACAAATTAGATAAGCGTCTGGCTTGCGTGGCCTCTTTGGTGCGTTCTGGCCGTCGGCTGGCGGATATCGGGACCGACCACGCCCATCTGCCGGTGTATTTGGTGGAAAGCGGCGTGTGTCCGTCGGCTATCGCCTCCGATATTGGCGCCGGCCCTTTGGAAACGGCACGCCAGACGGTGTGCGCCGCCGGATTGCAAGAGCGGATAGACTTGCGTTTGGGGGACGGACTGTCTACGCTTGCCCCCGGGGAGGCAGAGGATATCGTAATTGCCGGCATGGGCGGCGAGACGATAGTGGAGATTTTAGAGAAGGCGGAGTTTGTGCGTAATGCGCAGGTGCAGTTGGTGTTGCAACCCATGTCGCATGCAGAGGACTTGCGCCGGTGGTTGCTTACGCATGGTTTTGAGGTTACTTGTGAGCGGCTGGTTATGGACGGGCGGCATATGTATCCCGTGTTAGCCGCCACGTATGCCGCCGCCCCGCCATCCGCGGATGAACTGCCGTATTATGCCGGCTTTTTTGAGCCGACCGAAGGGCGTCCATATCGCCGCATGATGGCGGCGCATCTGCGGCGCCGTGCCGCCGGCGTCACCCGCCGTGGGGAGGCTGACGCTGTCCGGCGTTGGTTGGATTTGGCGGACGCATTGGATAAGATGTAAAACCAGCCCGTGTGGCAACCCACACGGGCTGGTTTTATTTTTGCGGACGCTGTTTGTCTTTCACCGCGTCGGGCAGATCGGCGCCGGAACAGCCGGCCCCTTGGGGCCCGATGGTTGGAAATGTGTTGTCGGTGTCGGTGGTGTCTTGCACTTCGTAGGTGCCGTATTTGTTGATTTGGTCGTGCGCGTCCACCGGCTCACCGAACACCGGCTCGTTGGAGGGGGTTGGATAGGGAGTGGATTTTTCGCGGTCATTCATGCTGCATCACCTCGTGAATAGCCTGTGCATTGTACGCGAAAATATACCCGTTTTCGCCGGTGTAAGCCTTATGGGTTTTCTGTCATTTGGTAGGAAAGTGTCATCAAACTGTCGCCCATATGTACGTTTTCGACCACAACGCCGGGATGGTGATGGGCGATATCGTAGTGAGAAAAATTCCAAAAACCGGTTATGCCGCATTGGATGAGACGCTCAACAAGCGCCGGCGCCGCCTCTTTGGGGATGCATAAGATGGCCATGCGCGGGTTGTTTTCTTCACAAAAAGCGGGCAACGCCGAGGTGGGACAAATAGTGTGGTTACCCAGTTGTGTGCCGACAAGAGCGTTGGCATCGTCAAACACCCCGATGAGACGAAAACCGCGGTTTTCAAAATTCATATGATTGGCAACGGCTTTGCCGAGGTTGCCGGCGCCGAGCAAAATGGCATCCATGGGTCGGTCTGTGCCGAGTATGCGTCCGATTTCGGCATATAATTGTTCCACGACATAGCCGTATCCCTGCTGACCGAAACCGCCAAAACAGTTGAGGTCTTGGCGGATTTGTGAAGCGGTGAGTCCCATGCAGTGGGCCAGTTCCCGCGAGGAGATGCGGGTGACACCATTTTCTTTCAGGTCATAGAGAAAGCGGTAATAGCGTGGCAAACGCCGGATAACCGGCATAGAAATGGTATTTGATTTTGCCATGTAAAAACACCTCATTGTATGGTATATCTCTATTATGATGGATTGCGCATGTTTTTTCAAGTGGTATATGAAAAAATCCCCCGAACCCATGCAAAAAAAGATTGACACGTGGTGGGGGCGGTGGTATAATACGACTGTTGTGAATATGCGAGGGTGCTGGAATCGGCAGACAGGCACGTTTGAGGTGCGTGTGTCCATTGACGTGGGGGTTCAAGTCCCCTCCCTCGCACCAAACCACGGAAGATGGCGCAAAGCCATCTTCCGTTTATTATTGTTACCAACCAGAGACGCGGAATCCTTTCCAATCCGTAC
>JAFPCP010000062.1 GCA_017423825.1 Clostridia bacterium
GTAAAAAGCATCTGTTTAAGCCGAACAATGAAATGCAGTGCGCTCTTGGGAGAGTTGCAATCATGGCTGATACCGCCCATGCTTTTGGTGCGAAATGGCATGGTAAGATGATCGGTTCGGTTGCGGACTTTTCCAGTTTCAGCTTCCATGCGGTTAAGAATTTGACGACGGCAGAAGGCGGGGCGTTGACATGGAGAACTATCCCCGGTATCAGCAATGAGGATATTTACAAAAAACTTCAACTGTTCAGTCTGCACGGACAGTCAAAGGACGCTCTCGCTAAGACAAGGCTTGGAGCGTGGGAGTACGATGTTGTGGGCACATATTACAAGTGCAATATGACGGACGTGGTGGCTGCCATCGGTCTCAAACAATTTGAGCGTTATCCCGATATGCTAAAACGCAGAAAAGAAATCATCGAAAAATATGATGCGGCGCTTACATCCATGGGGATAGAAGTGCTTCACCATTATACCTCTAAATGGGAATCTTCCGGGCACTTGTATTTGACACGGATTCCCGGCGTTACGCTTGAACAAAGAAATGAAATCATCATCGAGATGGCAGAGCGCGGAGTTGCGTGCAATGTGCATTATAAGCCGCTGCCGCTACACACAGCGTATAAGAATATGGGATTTGACATCAAAGATTATCCCAATGCGTACAACCATTTTGCTAATGAAATCACCCTGCCGCTGCACACCTGTCTAACGGATGAGGATGTGGAGTATGTGATTGCACAATACACAGAGGTTGTGAAGGAGTACATATAAGTGAAGATCATCGAATGGGAACAACTTCCGTTGGAAATGCAGACGGAGGAAGTCAGAAAATATTATGACATTTTCAAAAAGAAAAAGGTCAGTTTGTTTTTCAAAAGAGTATTTGATTTTGTCATGTCTGTGATTGCGCTGATTGTTCTCTTGCCTGTGTATCTGATTTTGGCGATTGCCATCAAGATTGACTCTCCTGGTCCTGTATTTTATCGACAGGAGCGGGTGACACAATATGGCAAGCGGTTTCGCATCCACAAATTCCGCACAATGGTGCAAAACGCCGACAAAGGATCACAAGTGACTGTGAATAATGATAACCGTATTACTCGTGTAGGCAAGTTGATCCGTGACTGTAGATTGGACGAGATCGCACAGCTCATAGATGTGATCCAAGGCACGGTTACGCTGGTTGGTGTGCGTCCTGAGAGTCCCAAATTTGTCGATGCGTATACGGATGAAATGATGGCTACGCTGCTTCTTCCTGCAGGCATTACAAGCCTTGCGAGTATTTATTATAAGGACGAGGCGAAATTGCTTGACGGCGTAGAGGATACCGACAAAGTTTATATTGAAAAAATACTCCCCGGAAAGATGTACTATAATCTTAAAGGGATTGAGCAGTTCAGCTTTTGGAGCGACATGAAGGTTATGTTCATGACGGTGTTTGCGGTGCTTGGCAAAGAGTATAAAGGTGATTACGAAGAAGTAGTCCAAGGGAAAAAGGAACTGGAAGTGTAACGTGAGAAATTATAGTTTCGGTGATTATGCCTGTTTACAACGAAGAAAAACACAGAAAAAAGTGTATTGATTTGTTTTTTTACAAGATTGTTCAATACAAAACGTAGAGAACAAAGGCTCAGCTCGCTCCTGCAACATCGGCATCGAGACTGCCACCGGAGAGTATGTGACCTTTTTGGATGATGATGACATCTATCTGCCGCAAAAAATAGAGCGACAGGTGCAGGTGATGGTAGAAACCGTTGCGAATTATGGACTGACGAATTTGCATTTATATTGGGGGAACGGACGACCTGCGGACCGTCGGGTGCGCCGTTACATTAAAAAAACCGACCCGGCCTCCTTGATGGAGTATCATCTGTTGTACCACATGACCGGCACGGATTCGCTGATGTTCCGCCGGGACTATTTGTTGCAAATTGGTGGCTTTGACGCGATTGATGAGGGCGATGAGTATTACTTGATGCACAAAGCCATTCGCGCGGGCGGCCGGATATGCTATCTGCCGGGGTGCGATATACGCGCGCACATCCACACGGTGGAGGGTGGTCTGTCCAGCGGACAGGCCAAAATCGACGGGGAAAACCGATTGTATTCGTTTAAGCAAGAATTCGTGCAGGAATTGTCCGCGAAAAGCCGCCGCTACGTACGCATGCGGCACCATGCCGTGGTGGCGTTTGCCTATTTGCGTATGCGGCAGTGGGGCGCTTTTGTGCGCGAATGTGCGTTGTCTTTTGTGGCGGCGCCGATTCGCTGCGTGGGACTGTTTTTGCAACAACTGTAACATAAAAAAGGGGGTATACATATGCCGAAAGTATTGCTCATTACGCACAATCCGTTGAGCTCCTATACCAACATGGGCAAAACCTTGCAAGGCTTGGTTGGTGCTTTTGATAAAGATGAATTGAAAAAGGTGTGTCCGGCGATATCCTAGTGCAAAAGGCACCGGCGTGCACCATTGCCGTTTTAGCACAAGCGGTTAAGGAGTTGTTCGGTTCCACCGACGACATCCGCGTCATTGGTATCCGTCACGGCGAGAAAATGTATGAAACCTTGCTCACGAACGAAGAATGTGCGCACGCGCTTGATTTAGGTAATTTCTATCAGGTGCCTTGTGATAAGCGAGACCTCAATTACGATAAATACTTAAAGCAGGGGGATGTAAAGCGCAACCCCTTGACAGAGTTTAATTCCAGCAATACCGCACAATTGACGGTTGAAGAGGTGAAAGAGAAATTGCTCACCCTGCCGTTCATTCAAGAGCAACTAGCGTCTTTTGGCCGATAAACGGAGTTGACTACATTTCACGAAAAGGAGGTGGCATCCATGCAGACACCGGCTGATTGGTTTCCCGCATTGATACGGTGTGGCTTGACCGATGCCACCCTCAATTTACCGGTAGACTTTTCATTAGAAGGGGCCGCACGGTTGGCGTATCAGCATCATGTGTCCGGTGTGGTATATACAGCGTTATGCCGAGCGGGTGCCGATATGCTTTCGCCGGTTATGCGGGATTTATTGACGCGTACCGGTCGCGCGGTTTCCGTATGTGAGACACAGACGATGGAATTGGACAAACTCACGGCTGTGTTTGCACAGCACGGGGTGGATTTTTTGCCTCTCAAAGGCGTGATCTTGCGGTCGTTGTATCCAGATCCTTCCATGCGTGAGATGGGGGATGTGGACATCCTCATTCGTGTGGAACAATATCCAATGATTGCCTCCATTATGGAGGAGATGGGGTATGTTTTTCGAACGGAAAGCGACCACGAATATATTTGGAAAAAGCCCGGTTTGGTAACGGTGGAATTGCACAAGCATCTAATACCGTCCTACAACACGGATTATTACGCCTATTTCGGCGATGGTTGGGAGCGGGCAGTTGCTGTGGATGGATGTCCCGGTCGCTATACGTTCTCCACCGAGGATACCTATGTTTTTCTGTTTGCCCATTTTGCAAAACATTATCGCGCGGGCGGCATCGGCGTAAAACAAGTCATGGATTTATGGCTGTACCGTCAAGCAAACGGGGATATGGATACATCGTACGTGGCATCGTGCCTGAGCCAGTTGCGGCTGGATGTTTTCCACCGTCACGTGGTGGCGATGCTGGACGTATGGTTTGCGGACGGGACACCGACGCCGCAAACAGAGGAACTGACACGTTTCATTGTGGACAGTGGCGCTTACGGCACTGCGCAGGGCCATGCGCAGGCGGAGGCATTGCGGGAAGCACAGTTAGGCACGCCGGTAGACAAGGTGCAGGCGAACAAATGGCGTAGCGCCTTGTTTCCGCCGCGTTCGGTGATAGCGGCCTCTTGGCCGGTGGTGGATAAGGTACCGCTTTTGCTACCGTTTTTTTGGATCGTGCGTGGTTTGCGGGCGGTTTTCTTTCGCCGTCGTTCTATGAAAGTGCGTTTGAACAAGGTGCGCGACATGACACCGCAGAGCATTCAAACCTATGAACAACGTTTGCAGTTGGTAGGACTTGATTTCCATGGGATGGAGGAACAAGCATGAACATATTGATAACCGGGGCAGCCGGATTTGTGGGGCGCAATTTGACGGCGGCTTTGCAGAACATTCAACAGGGGAAAGACCGCACACACCCCGAAATACAGGTGGATGCGTTGTATTTGTACGATGTGGATACCGACCCGGCGTTGTTGGATACATACTGCCGAGAGGCGGATTTTGTGTTTCATCTGGCGGGTGTGAATCGCCCCACCAACCCGGCGGATTTCACGACGGGAAATGTGGATTTCACGCAGCGTCTATTGGATACCCTGCGTAAGCACAACAACACCTGTCCGGTGATGCTGTCCAGTTCCGCGCAGGCCTCGTTACAGGGCCGCTTCGCCAACAGTGTGTATGGCGTGAGCAAAAAAGCAGGGGAAGAGCTGCTATTCCAATATGGCAAAGAGAGCGCTGCTCCGGTGCTGGTGTACCGTTTCCCGAATTTGTTCGGCAAATGGTGCCGGCCGCATTACAATTCAGCGGTGGCGACCTTTTGCCATTTGACGGCGCACGACCAGCCCATACAGGTGAACGATCCGTCGGTGGTGCTGGAACTCGTGTATATCGACGACCTGGTGGAGGAAATGATGCAGGCGCTGGCCGGCACCCCCCACCGAGAGGGCGCGTATTGCGTCGTACCGGTGTCGCACACGACGACGCTTGGATTTGTGGCGGATACGATTTGCGCTTTTCCGCAGCAACGCGCCGCTGGCCTGGTGCCGGATTTGGGGGAGCCGTTGGTCAAGAAATTATACAGCACTTGGCTGTCTTACCTGCCCGCTGAGCGGCTTGTATACGATTTGCAGATGCATACCGACGAGCGCGGCAGTTTCACGGAATGTCTGCGTACTCCCGACCGTGGCCAAATCAGCGTCAATGTGTCTAAGCCCGGTATCACCAAAGGCAATCACTGGCACCATAGCAAAAACGAGAAGTTTATCGTTGTCAAAGGCGAAGGGATTATTCATCTGCGCAAACTCGGTGAGGATGAGGTTATTTCGGTGCGGGTGAGTGGCGATCGCTTGCAGGTGGTGGATATGCTCCCGGGGTATACCCACAGCATCGAAAACCTGTCGGATACCGAAGATATGGTTACGCTTATGTGGGCGAACGAGTGCTTTGACCCCGAAAAACCGGATACATTTGCAGAACCGGTGTAACAGGAGGCAACATTTTGAGTGTAAAGCACCACAACTTTACATACGAACAGCAGGCGCTGTTGGCACTGTTGGCGGCATCTTTGCACAGCGCACCGCCTGCGGTATGGTCGGATGCGTCCGCGGACTGGTCGCAGGTTCTGGAAGAGAGCGTGCACCACGCGGTGGCGACGGTTGCTTTGGAAGGGGCTGATGCGGCGGGGGTATCTTTGCCGCCGTCGGTGTTAAACCGTTGGTTACAGGTGTCAATGGTGCACGCGAATCAAAACGTGCGGCACGCGGCGGTGCAACGGGAGTTGACCGGTTGGCTGGAACAGGCGGATTTACCGTACGTCATTCTGAAAGGGGCTGCGGCCGCCGCCTATTATCCGCATCCAGAGCAACGGCGGTATGGGGATGTCGATTTTTTGATTGCGCCGTCCGACCAATCGGCGGTCGAGGCGCTGCTGACAGAAAAGGGCTATCGTCGATGGGCGTTAGACCACGATTGCCACGTTTTGTTTGAGCGGGATGACGTGGATTTGGAAATGCACTTTGCGGCGCCGGGCGTTCCGACCGGACAAGCCGGAGAGGCTGTGAAGGCTTATTTGCAGGACACGCTTGCCCGGTATACGGTTTGTCAGCAGGAGGGCGCGCCGTTTCGCGCTCCTGCCCCCGAGGACCACGGGCTGATTTTGCTGTTGCACATGCAACACCACCTGCTCAGTGAGGGGCTGGGACTGCGCCACGTGTGCGATTGGAGCTGCTTTGTGGCGCGCACGTTGGACGCGCCGTTCTGGCAGGAAAGATTACTGCCGCTGTTGCATCGCATAGGTTTGTTTACCTTTGCGGCGGTGATGAGCCGCTTGTGCGCGTTGTATCTGCACGCGCCTTGCCCGCCGTGGGCGGCGGACGTGCCGGAGGATATATGCGCCGACCTGTTGACGGATATTTTAACAGGCGGCAATTTCGGCCGCAAAAACAAACAACGCGCTGGTAGCGGTGTGCTGATTTCGCAACACGGTAAGCAGGGCACTCAGCACGGGATGTTATATAACCTGTGCGCTACGATGCACCGCGCGGTGCGTGTACAGCATCCAATGGTGGCACGGTGGCCGATTTTGTATCCTTTTTTGTATATTTACCGGACGGTGCGATTTGCTTGGTTGCGACTCACCGGACGGCGCGATTCGTTGCTGGGGCGTGTGGATTACGCCCGCGAGAGAAAAGCCATATACGATAAATTGCATGTTTTTGAACCCGAAGAGGAGGTATCCTGATGAACAAATTAAAACTCATGACCATTGTAGGCACACGGCCGGAAATCATCCGCTTATCTGCGGTGATTAAAAAGTGTGACCGCTATTTCGACCAGATTTTGGTGCATACGGGGCAGAACTACGACTATTCCCTGAATCAGGTGTTTTTTGACGATTTGGGATTGCGTGCGCCCGACTTTTATCTGGATGCGGTGGGCGCCGACCTGGGCGAAACCGTGGGCAACATCATTGCCAAAGCGTATAAGTTGATGGTCGAGCAGCAACCGGATGCGTTGCTGATTCTGGGGGATACCAACTCCTGCTTGTCGGCGATTGCTGCTAAGCGGTTGCACATCCCGATTTTCCATATGGAGGCGGGCAACCGGTGTAAGGATGAATGTCTGCCGGAGGAAACCAACCGTCGCATTGTGGACATCATTTCGGATGTAAACTTGGCCTATTCCGAGCATGCTCGTCGGTATTTGGCGGAATGTGGTCTGCCCAAAGAGCGCACCTACGTAACCGGCTCCCCGATGGCGGAGGTGTTGCACGCGAATTTACAGGCGATTACCGACTCGGACATTCACGCGCGCTTGGGCTTGGAAAAAGGTCGGTATATTCTTTTGTCGGCGCACCGGGAAGAGAACATCGACACAGAGAAGAATTTCCGCTCGCTGTTTGGTGCCATTAACAGCATGGCACAGCAGTATGATATGCCGATTTTGTACTCCTGCCATCCGCGTTCACGCAAACGCTTGGACGAGAGTGGTTTCGAGTTGGACAGCCGTGTGATTCGACATGAGCCGCTTGGGTTCCATGACTATAACTGCTTGCAGATGAACGCGTTTGCGGTGGTATCGGATAGCGGCACCTTGCCGGAGGAATCCAGTTTCTTTGCTTCTGTGGGACACCCGTTCCCGGCGGTTTGCATCCGCACCTCCACCGAGCGACCGGAAGCCTTGGATAAGGCTTGTTTCGTGCTCGCGGGCATTGATGAAACCTCTTTGCTGCAGGCGGTGGAAACAGCTGTGGCGATGCATCAAGATGGCTGTTACGGTATACCGGTGCCGGATTACGTGGAGGAGAACGTATCTGATAAAGTGGTTAAGATTATCCAAAGTTATACCGGTGTTGTGAACAAAATGGTATGGCGTAAATTCTGATAAACAAAGAACAAACCCGATGAAATAGACACTTGCTATTTCGTCGGGTTTTTGTTATACTATGTTCACAAGAAAATACACACAGTTCATCGACGTTTGTCGTTGTCGGGCGTATCCTGCGAAGGTACGCTAGGGGATGAGGGAACACGGTGCGAATCCGTGACAACAGCCATTACCGTGAATGAGTTTTGCTCATAAGTCGGGATGCTCATCGTTCTGTGTTTTTGCAGAAAGTCCTTTGGGCAAAGGGAAGGGATAGGCAAAAGTGTATGGTATCTGTGCCTTTTTGCACCCTTCCTGTGGAAGGGTGCTTTTTGTGTGTTTTTTTGTATCAAAAAACAGAAAGAAGGAATGAAAGATGACAAAAAAACGTGTATTGACCGGACTGGTGGCTGTGCTGTGTTTATGCAGCATCCTAACCGCTTGCGTGAAACAGCCGGCGGCGGGGGAAAACAATGGAACCGCCACGTATAGCGAAGACGTTGCACTCGGCGAGGGCGCCAAAACGCTCACCATCAAGGTGGTGGACAACGAGGAGAAGGAAATCACCTTTACCATTCACACCGATGCACAAACGGTCGGAGAGGCCATGATGGAGCATAACCTGCTGTCCGGGGAGGCGGGCGAATATGGCTTGTACATCAAGGTGGTTAA
>JAFPCP010000063.1 GCA_017423825.1 Clostridia bacterium
CAAGGTTGGCGCCATCGGTAAGCCCGGCTACCTGTGGGAAGCCAAGATTCTGAACGAATCCGGCGAGGAAGTCCCCCAGGGCGATGTGGGCGAGCTGGCGGTCAAGGGCCCCGGTGTGATGCTTTGCTACTACAAGAATCCCGAAGCCACCGCTGAGGTGCTGAAGGGTGACTGGCTCTGGACCGGCGACATGGCCCGCATGGACGAAGACGGCTTCATCTATCTGGTGGACAGAAAGAAAGACGTCGTCATTTCCGGCGGCGAAAACATCTACCCGGTGCAAATTGAGGACGCGCTGCGGAAATTTGACAAACTCAAAGATGTGGCTGTGATTGGTCTGCCGGACCCGCGTCTGGGCGAAATCGTCGCGGCCATTGTCGAAGTGAAAAGTGGCGTTACGTGTACCGAAGAGGAAATTCACGAATTCTGCAAGGAACTCCCCCGGTACAGACGTCCCAAAAAAGTGATATTTGATACCGTTCCCCGCAACCCAACCGGCAAAATCGAAAAACCGCTTTTGCGGAAAAAGTATTGCCCCGAAGGGCTTGTGGAGATGCAAATTGAGGGATAAACATGCTAGATTTAATCATTAAATACGGCCTGCTTTTCGCGTTTTTCGGCGTGATGCTGTTTGTGGGCTTTTACTGCCGGCGGCACGCCACCAACGTCAACGACTTTGTGCTCGGCGGGCGCAGCGTCGGCCCTTGGCTGACCGCCTTTGCCTATGGCACCTCCTATTTCTCAGCGGTCGTTTTCGTGGGTTATGCCGGCCAATTCGGCTGGAAATACGGTGTCGCCGCCACCTGGGCGGGCATCGGCAACGCCATTCTCGGCTCGCTGTTGGCCTGGTTGGTGCTCGGACGGCGCACACGCATCATGACGCAACACCTCGGCTCCGCAACCATGCCGCAGTTTTTTGACCAACGCTTTCAAAGCAAAGGCCTCAAAATTGCGGCCTCGGCCATTATTTTTATCTTCCTCATACCTTACACCGCCTCGCTGTACAACGGACTCAGCCGCCTGTTCGGCATGGCATTCCGTGTGGATTATAGCATATGCGTGTTGGTCATGGCCGTGCTCACCTGCATCTACGTGATAGCCGGCGGGTATATGGCCACCGCCATTAACGATTTCATACAAGGCCTGATCATGCTCGGCGGCATTGTCGCCGTCATCGTCGCTATTTTACACAGCAAGGGCGGTTTGACCACCGCCATCGAAAGCCTACGCGCCGTCAGTGATCCAATGGTGGCGGACGGCAAGGCAGGCGTATTCGCCTCTTTGTTCGGCCCCGACCCGCTAGGTCTGCTTGGGGTGGTGATTCTCACCTCCCTCGGCACGTGGGGCTTACCGCAAATGGTGCAAAAGTTCTATGCCATTAAAGACGAGCAAGCCATCGTCAAAGGCACGGTTATCTCCACCCTCTTTGCGTTGGTGGTCGCCGGCGGCTGCTATTTCCTCGGCGGATTCGGCCGCCTGTTTGCGGATAAAATCGACCTGGCCGCCGGTGGATACGATTCCATCATCCCCTCCATGTTAGAAGGGTTGCCCGTGGTGCTCATCGCCATTGTGGTGATTTTGGTTCTTTCCGCCTCTATGTCGACCTTGTCTTCTCTGGTGCTCACATCCAGTTCGACATTAACGCTTGATTTTTTGGCGGATGGGCTTAAAATAAAGTTATCCGAGAGAAGAAAGATGCTCACCATGCGCTCGCTGATTGTTGTGTTCATTGCCATCTCGGCGGGCATCGCTATCCTGCAATACAAATCCGGCATCACCTTCATTGCTCAACTAATGGGCATCTCCTGGGGGACGCTCGCGGGGGCGTTTTTGGCGCCGTTCTTATACGGCCTGTATTGGAAACGCACCACCAAAACGGCGTGCTTTGTATGCTTCGCGTTTTCGGCGGGTTTCATGCTGGCCAACATCTTCTTCGGGAAATATTTCCCGGCATGGCTTGCATCCCCCATCAACGCCGGCGCTTTCTGTATGCTGGCGGGACTCATTCTCGTGCCGCTGGTCAGTTTACTGACCAAGCCCCCGCACGCACAACAAATCCAACACATCTTCTCCTGCTTTGCCAAGGAGAAAACAACCGACCATTCAACCAGTGAGGAGTGCATTTTATGAAAAAACTCATGCTCGGCAACGAAGCCGTTGCCCGCGGCCTGTACGAGGCCGGATGCAGTTTCGTGTCCAGTTATCCCGGCACACCCAGTACCGAGGTCACGGAATGTGTAGCCAAATACGAAGAAATCTATGCCGAATGGGCCCCCAATGAAAAAGTGGCCATGGAAGCGGCTTTTGGCGCGTGCCTGGCCGGAAAGCGGAGTTTCTGCGGCATGAAGCACGTCGGACTTAACGTTGCCGCCGACCCGCTGTTCACCATCGCGTATACCGGCGTCAACGCCGGCATGGTGATTGTCGTGGCGGACGACCCCGGCATGCATTCCTCGCAAAACGAGCAGGATTCCCGCCACTATGCGATTGCCGCAAAAATCCCGATGTTGGAGCCCGCGGATTCCGCCGAGGCGATTGACTTTGTCAAAACGGCCTATGCCATTTCGGAAGAATATGATACCCCCGTGCTGCTGAAAATGTGCACCCGCATAGCTCACTCGCAGAGCGTGGTGGACACCGGCGAGCGGGTGTTGCCGCCGCAAAAGCCGTATGAGAAAAACGGCGGCAAATACATCATGATGCCGGCCGGCGCCAGACAGCGTCATCCGTTGGTGGAGCAGCGCACAAAAGCGTTAACCACCTATGCGGAAACCGCCCCCCTCAACCGGGTGGAGCCGGGCCGCGACCACTCCATCGGCATCATCACCTCCTCCACCAGTTACCAATACGTCAAAGAGGTGTGTGGCGATACATATCCGGTGCTCAAACTCGGCCTGATAAACCCCTTGCCGGTCGAAAAAATCAAAGCCTTTGCCGCGGACGTGGAGCAGGTGATTGTTGTCGAGGAGCTCGACGGCATCATCGAAACCCATTGCCGCCACATCGGTTTGAAGGTCGAGGGCAAAGAATTGTTCAGCTGCATGGGCGAATTCAGCCAAAACCTCGTAGCCGAGAAACTTGGCATGGAAAAAGCCGGCGGCACATCCCTCAACGAAACCATCCCCATGCGCCCGCCTGTCATGTGCGCGGGATGTCCCCACCGCGGCTTGTTCTACACCTTGAAAAAGAACAAACTCACCGTGCACGGAGACATCGGCTGTTACACCCTGGGCGCGGTGGCGCCGCTGACCGCCATTGACACCACCATTTGTATGGGTGCTTCCGTGTCGGGCTTGCATGGCTTTAACAAAGCCAACGAAGGCGCCAGCGACAACCGCACCGTCGCGGTTATCGGCGACTCTACCTTCATGCATTCCGGTGTTACCGGGCTTATCAACGTTGCCTATAACGATTCCCACTCGACGGTGATTATTCTGGATAATTCCATCACCGGCATGACCGGTCACCAGCAAAACCCCACCACCGGGTTCAACCTCAAAGGCAACCCGTGCAGCAAAATCGACCTGGAAGCCCTCTGCCGGGCGGTTGGCATCCGCCGCGTGCGGGTGGTCGACCCTTACGACCTGACGGAGTGCGATACAGCCATCAAAGAAGAGTTAGCGGCGGATGAGCCCTCTGTGATTATCTCACGCCGGCCCTGCGCGTTGCTCAAATATGTCAAACACGCCGGCCCCCTCACCGTGCAAACGGACAAATGTGTCGGCTGTAAAGCGTGTATGAAAATCGGTTGCCCGGCCATCAGCATGGTGGACGGCAAAGCGAAGATAGATAACACCCTGTGCACCGGCTGCGGCGTGTGCAGCCAGCTGTGCAAACTCGGTGCGTTAACACCCGGAAAGGAGGCCTGACGCATGCAAACGAAAAACATTATGATTGTCGGCGTCGGTGGCCAAGGCACTCTGCTCGCCAGTAAATTGCTCGGACGCTTATTGTTGTCCAAGGGATATGATGTGAAGGTCAGCGAAGTGCATGGCATGAGCCAGCGCGGCGGCAGCGTGGTCACCTACGTGCGGTATGGCGACAAGGTGTATTCCCCCGTGGTGGACAAAGGCGAGGCAGACGTCATTGTGTCCTTCGAGATGTTGGAAGCCGCCCGCTGGGTGGAATATCTGCGCACCGGTGGCACGCTCATCACCAACACCCAACAAGTCAACCCCATGCCGGTCATCACTGGGGCCATGGCGTATCCGGAAAACCTGCAAGAGAAAATCACCGCGCTGGGCGTGCAACTGGATGCGGTGGATGCGCTCGCGTTGGCCGAGCAAGCCGGAAACGCCAAAGCGGTCAATCTCGTGCTGATGGGACGGTTGAGCCGTTATTTTGATTTTACCGAACAAGAATGGATGGACGCCATCGAACAAAGCGTGCCGCCCAAATTCTTGGAACTCAACAAGCAAGCTTTCCTGCTTGGCCAAGCAAAAGCAAACTAACATAGGAGAGATGACAATGGAACGCTATTACCAAAAAGAAATGGAGTGTGCCTCACGCGAGGATATGTTGGCCATACAGAACGAGCGCCTTGTCAAACAGGTGCAACACGTATGGGATAACGTCCCGTACTATCGCCAAAAAATGGAACAAAAAGGCGTCACACCCGCCGACATTCACGGCGTGGAAGATTTGCACAAGTTGCCCTTTTTGACCAAAGCGGACCTGCGGGATGCATATCCGTACGGGTTGTTGGCAAAACCATTAGAGGATTGCGTGCGCATCCAGTCCACCTCCGGCACGACCGGACGGCGTGTGGTGGCTTTCTACACCCAACACGATATTGATTTGTGGGAAGACTGCTGTGCCCGCGCCATTACCGCCGTCGGCGGCACCAACCAGGACGTGTGCCAGGTCTCCTACGGATACGGCTTGTTCACCGGCGGCCCCGGTCTCAACGGCGGCAGCCATCGGGTGGGCTGCCTGACGCTGCCCATGTCCTCCGGCAACACCGACCGCCAACTGCAATTCATGACCGATTTGGGCACCACCATTCTTTGCTGCACCCCCTCGTATGCCGCCTATCTCGCGGAAAGCATCCATGAACGCGGTCTGCGGGACCAAATCAAACTCAAAGCCGGCATATTCGGTGCGGAAGCGTGGAGTGAAGAGATGCGCCGGGACATCGAGAAGCAACTCGGCATCAAAGCCTACGACATCTATGGGCTCACCGAAACCAGCGGCCCCGGCGTCGCCTTCGAATGTAGCGAACAGAACGGCATGCACATCAACGAGGACCACTTCATTCCCGAAATCATCGACCCCGACACCGGCGAAGTGTTACCGGAAGGCAGCCAGGGCGAACTCGTGTTCACCTCCATTTCCAAAGAAGCCTTCCCGCTTTTGCGCTATCGCACGCGGGATATCTGCGTGCTCAGCCGCAAAGCCTGCTCCTGCGGGCGCACACTCATCAAAATGTGCAAACCCATGGGACGCAGCGACGATATGTTGATTGTCAAAGGCGTCAACGTGTTCCCCTCGCAAATTGAAACGGTGTTGCTGGAAAACGGCTATTCCGCCAATTATCAAATTGTGGTGGACCGTATCAACAATAGCGACACCATCGAAGTGCTCGTAGAAATGACGCCGGACATTTTCTCCGACTCGCTCGGACAAATCACCGACATGGAGAAAAAACTGGTCGCCGCACTCAAAGCCATGCTGGGCATTTACGCCAAAGTGCGACTGGTTGACCCGAAATCCATCGCTCGCAGCGAGGGCAAAGCTGTCCGCGTCATCGACAAGCGGAAAATATAAGGAGGTTCGAGTATGGAATTGAAACAAATCTCCGTGTTTTTGGAAAACCGGGCCGGACAACTGTCCGCCATCACGCAAAAACTGTCGCAGGCACACATCGACCTGCGCGCGCTCAATATTGCCGAAACCGCCGATTACGGCTTGTTGCGGCTGATTGTCAACGACACCGACGCCGCTGTGCAGGTGTTACAACAAGCCGGCTGTATCGTAACCACCACCCGCGTGCTGGCCGTCGCCGTGCCGGATACGCCGGGCGGTCTCAACACCCTGCTCGAAATTCTCACAGAGCAACACATCAACGTGCATTATATGTATTCGATTTTCGGCCACGTGGATTCGCTCGCATACATGATTTTACAACTCGACGATATCGATACGGCCGCTGCTGTGCTCGCGGAAAAAGGCATCCAGATTGCGCAGCCCAAAGCATTGGGTATTCACTAACCATCAAAACAAACGAGGTGGCCTATGAAAACGCTACAAGAGGTACGGGAACTGTTCACAAAAGACCGTTTTGCTACGGAAAACGGAGCTATAATTGAAGAAATCGGTGACTACTACGCCAAATGCTCCCTCATCATAACCCCGGCACACTGCAACGCCATGGGCGCCGTCATGGGTGGCGTGCCCTTTATGCTGGCGGATTTTGCGTTCGCCGTGGCGGCCAATTGGCAAGAAATGCGTACCGTATCCATTGATTCCCATATCGCTTTTGTGGGCGCCGCGAAAGGCCAAAAGCTCATCGCCGAAGCCCGTTGTCTCAAAAACGGCCACACCACTTGCTACTACACCGTCGAGGTGAAAGACGACCTCGGCACCGTGGTGGCTGAGGTCGCCATAACCGGGTTTCACAAACGATAACAAACAGAAAAGGGATAGCCGAAATGGCTATCCCTTTTTTCTATCCTGTTATAGAAGAAATCCTGTCAGCAACGCACTGCATGCCGCCGCCAACGCCACCACGATAAGCGGCAGACGAAAATACGCGAGCATCAACGCCACCAGCGTGCCAACCGTTGCCGTGACCACGTTTCCGGTGGCGTAAAATATCGCCGGAATGGTCATGGCGCTCAACACAGCGTATGGCAAATAATACAACAAACCACGAATAAACCGCGAACGGATTTGGCGGCGAAACAGCGTGAACGGCAACATCCGCACGAGATACGTCACCACCGCCATCACCGCAATATATGCGAAAAGCGTCATGTCATCGCCTCCTCTTCTATCGGGAACAGCCAGGCTCCCGCCAAAGAAGCAGCCAAAGCGCTGAGTATCACCGCGAATCCACCGGACACCATCGGCAGCAGATACCGAAACACCACACTGCATGCCGCCGCAAGCGCCACCACAAACAGCACACGCCGATCTTTCCGGGCAGGCGGTATGATGATGGCGATAAACATGCCGTACAAAACCAGCCCCATCGCATTGCTCACCGCTGTCGGTAACAATTCGCCGGCCGCCGCCCCCAAGAAGGTGCCGAGGCTCCAACCCAACACCGGCGTTACAATTAGTCCCATCATGTAGGTCGCGGTTAATAGCCCCGGCTGTGAGATGGCCACCGCATAAATCTCATCCGTAATGCCAAAACTCACGAGCAAACGCCGCGGGGTGGTAAAGGTTGCGTCCAGTTTTTGAGATAAAGAAAAGCCCATCAGCGCATACCGCAAATTAATCACAAACTGCGTCAGAGCCATTTCCAGCAGCGTACCGGCAGCGGCGATGATTTCCACGCCGGCGGCCTGTCCCGCCGAAGTAAGATTGGTGAAGGAAATGCCAACCGCAGCCAACACCGGCAATCCCAATCGCACAGCCAAAATGCCAAACCCGAAAGACACCGATAGGTATCCCAACGCAATCGGCACACCATCCAGCATGCCTTGCACAAACGGCCGTCGCACCTTTCATCGCCTCCTTTTTTCATCGCCGTTCAGTTTAACACAAATCCCGCAAAAACACAACCACTTTCCCGCTTTTAAGACGGTTTGTTCGAAAAAAACGCCTTATTCCGCCGTCACGCCCCCTTTTTTTGCCGAAGATACGAAAAAAGGCTTGCATTCTTCCAAAAGATGTGGTATACTAACTGCGATGATTATATAGGATGAGAAAAGGAGTGGGGCAACCCGCTCCTTTGTTGTTGTAGATGCGTCATGCTTACAACCATTCCTTAAATCAAGAAAGAGAGGCGCGTTCATGGCTGACAAGAAATCCAATGCTTCCGGCGGCATTGCCGGCATCGTTGCCCCTTTGGCGGAACCCATCACCGCTGAGCTGGGCCTTATGTTGTGGGACGTCCGTTTCATAAAAGAGGGCGCTACGTGGATATTGCGCGTCATCATCGACCGCGAGGACCAGCCGGTTTCCATCAATGACTGCGTCGACGTATCGCGGCGCCTCAGCCCGGTGTTAGACGAGGCAGACCCGATCGCGCAATCCTATTGTCTGGAAGTCACGTCCCCCGGCGCCGACCGCGAGTTGGTGCGACCGGAACATTTCGCTTATTACGAAGGGTATCCCGTGAAGGTCACCTTCTATCGTCCCGACGACTCCGGGCAGCGCGAAATCACCGGTATTCTTTTGGGATTCGAGGACAACACCCTGCGTCTGCTAAATGAGGCTGAGGAATCCCTCGCCTTCGATAAAAAGCAGATAGCCGTTGTACACGCCGTCGACCAATGGGAAGAAGACGACGAAACGCTGTAAACCACACACATTATAAATCATGACTGCCGTGCAGTCTTTGGAGGTTAGAAACATGACAAACAAGGATATGGTAGAATTTTTTGAAGCACTGAAACTTTTGGGTAAAGAAAAAGGCATCGATGTGGAGTATCTGATAGAGCGTATCCAAGCGGCCATCGTCGTGGCTGTTAAAAAGGATTTCGGCGGGAAAGATAACATCATCGTGGTCATGGACCCGGAGACCAACAGTTTCTCCGTTGCGCTGCGCAAAACCGTCGTGGAAGAGGTGGAGGATCCCGATTTGGAACTCACCCTCGAACAGGCCCAGCAATACAATAAGCGGGCTAAAATCGGCAAAGTCCTCGACATCAAACTGGAAACCAAAAAGTTCGGCCGCATTGCCGCACAGTCTGCGAAACATATCATCCGCCAAGGCATCCGCGAGGCGGAGAAAAACCAACAGGTGCTGGAATTCCAGCGTCGCAACCACGAACTGGTGTCCTGCATGATCACCCGCGTGGATCCGCGCAGCGGCGCCGCCACCATTCAGGTGGGCAAGGGCGAAACCGTGCTGCCCAAGAGCGAGCAAATGGAAAGCGACGTCATCCGCGAGGGCAACCACATCAAAGTGTATGTGGTGGACATCAAAGAGACCGAAAAGGGCCTGCGGGCGTTCGTGTCCCGCACACACCCCGGTTTGGTCACCCGCCTGTTTGAGAACGAAGTGCCCGAAATTTTTGACGGCATCGTAGAAATCAAAGCGGTGGCCCGTGAAGCCGGCTCCCGCACCAAAATGGCCGTCATCTCCCACGATAACGAAGTCGACGCCGTCGGCGCCTGCATCGGTCAGCGCGGCATCCGCGTCGCCAACATCGTAGAGGAATTGGGCGGCGAAAAAATCGACATCGTGGAATACAGCGACGACCCGGTCGCGTTTATTTCCGCCGCGTTGGCACCCGCTAAAGTGCTCGGCGTGGAGATTCTCTCGGAGGAATCCAAAACCTGCCGTGTCACCGTGCCGGATGCCCAGTTATCCCTCGCCATAGGCAACAAAGGACAAAATGCCCGCTTGGCTGTCCACCTGACCGGTTGGAAAATCGACATCCGTCCGGAAAGCGGATTCTATGGTGAAGACACCGAAGAAGAGGCCACCGAAGCCTAAACAGACAAGGAGGTGTGCGTATGGCCACCAAAAAGAAAACCCCGTTGCGTAAATGCACCGGCTGTGGTGAAATGAAACCCAAAACCGAATTGGTGCGGGTCGTACGCAGCCCGGAAGGTGACTTTTCCATGGACTTGACCGGCCGCAAAGCCGGGCGCGGCGCCTACGTCTGCCGCGACCTCGACTGCCTGCGTGCCGCGCGCAAAGCCCATCGGCTCGAACGCGCCTTTTCCTGCGCGATTCCCGCCGAGATTTACGATCGGCTGGAAGAGGAGCTGATGCAAGGTGAATGATAAACTCATCGGCTTACTGGGAATCGCCCGCCGCGCCGGGCACGTCATGATCGGCTTTGACGCCGTCAAAGCGGCCCTGCTCACCAGCAAAGCCAAGTTGGTTTTGCTGGCCGCGGATTGTTCTCCCAAAACGGAGAAAGAATTGCGCTATGCCGGGCAAGACAAAACCTGTCCCATTTTCACTGTCCGCGCCGACAAAACCGCACTGGCTACCGCCCTGGGCCTTCAAAAGCCCGTTGCAGTTGTTGCTACCGACGATGTCGGTTTTGCCGCCGCTATGTTATCCCACGTTGACACCCACACGAAGGAGGATGTTGCCCTATGATGATTAAATACCGCGTCAGCGATGTTGCCAAGGATTTCGACGTATCCAGCAAGGAGATTGTCGAACTGTTGGCTAAATACATTCAGCCTGCGAAGAAAAGCGCCACTGCGCTGGAAGAAAACGAGCTGAATATCATCTTTGAATATTTCACACAAAAACACAATACCGATAATCTGGATGCCTATTTTGCGACGGCCAACGACAAAAAGAAAGAAGAACCCAAAGCACAAGCGCCAAAAGCAGAAGAGGCTCCTCAGAAAGCCGACCAACCGGCCAAAGCGACGGCTCCGGCCGCCAGCAGCAAACCGGCAGCCCAAAAAGCTGCCCCGGCGCCGCAAAAGCCTGCTAAGCCGCAAACGGCACCGCAACCCAAAGTGCCGCAAGAGCGTCGCACGGTGGACACCCGCAAACCGCAAATGATGGCCACCAATAAATACGACGAAAAATTTGACGTCATGGCGCAAACCTCCAACCGCGTGCGGGGAGACGGCGGCGGCATCAAAAAGCAGAAAATTAATCAACGCTCCAAACAACAACATCGGCGCAACCATCGCCGCGAGACCGAAAGCGAGCGGTTGGCGCGCATCCAGATGGAGCGGCAGAAAAAACACGCCACCATTCAGGTGGGTGAAACCATCACCGTCGGTGAACTGGCCGCTCGACTGAAAGCCACCTCCGGTGAGGTCATCAAGAAATTGATGCTGCTCGGCGTCATGGCCACCGTCAATGAAGAGGTGGACTTCGACACGGCCTATCTGGTAGCCGAAGAATTCCACACCAAGGTGGAACGCGAAGTGGTTGTCACCATCGAAGAGCGCATCATCGACGACAGCGAAGACACCGACGACAACCTGCAACCCCGCGACCCCGTCGTGGTGGTTATGGGCCACGTCGACCACGGTAAAACCTCCATCCTCGACGCTATCCGCAAGACCAGCGTGACCGCCGGCGAGGCGGGTGGTATCACCCAGCACATCGGCGCCTACCGCGTGACGGTGAACGAGCAATCCATTACATTCTTGGATACGCCTGGTCACGCCGCCTTCACCTCCATGCGGGCGCGTGGTGCGCAGGTCACCGACATCGCCATTCTGGTGGTGGCCGCGGACGACGGTATCATGCCGCAGACCATTGAGGCCATCAACCACGCCAAAGACGCCGGCGTGTCGGTTATCGTTGCCATCAACAAGATGGATAAACAAGAGGCGAACCCCGACCGCGTTATGCAACAGCTGACCGAACACGAGCTTGTCCCCGAAGAATGGGGCGGCGACGTCATTTGTGTGCCGGTTTCTGCGCATACCGGCATGGGCATCGACAACCTTTTGGAAAGCGTGCTGTTGGTTGCCGAAATGAAAGAACTGCGCGCCAACCCCGACCGTGCAGCCAAGGGCACCGTCATCGAAGCGCGGCTGGATAAAGGTCGTGGCCCGATTGCCACCATCTTGGTGCAAAACGGCACCTTGCACGCCGGCGACATTCTGGTTGCCGGCACCAGCGTGGGCCGCATACGTGCCATGACCGACGAAAACGGCAACAAACTGGACCAAGCCGGTCCTTCTGTCCCGGTCGAAATCATGGGCCTCGGGGAGGTGCCGGTTTCCGGCGATATCTTCAACGCCGTCACCGACGAGCGGCTTGCCCGCGAACTCGTGGAGCAGCGCAAAACCGAGGCGAAGGAAGAAGAATTCAACCGCTATCAGAAAGTGACGCTCGACAACCTGTTTGAGCAACTGCACGAGGGCGAGATGAAAGAGCTCAAAATCATCGTCAAAGCCGACGTGCAAGGTTCCGTCGAAGCGGTCACACAATCTCTGCAAAAGCTCTCGAACGAAGAGGTGCGTGTGCGCGTCATCCACGGTGCCGCCGGTGCCGTTACCGAAAGCGACATCATGCTGGCCGACGCCTCCAACGCCATCATTGTCGGTTTCAATGTGCGTCCCGATCCCATGGCGCAGGTGGCCGCCGATCAAGCCGGCGTCGATATGCGTATGTATCGCGTCATTTACGACGCGCTGGAAGAGGTGGAAACCGCCATCAAAGGCATGCTCGCCCCCAAAACGCGCGAGGTGTTGCATGGCCGTGCCGAGGTGCGCCAGGTGTATCGCATAACCAACGTGGGCATTGTCGCCGGCTGTTATGTGCTGGATGGCAAGGTGTGCCGCAACGACCTGCTGCGCATTGTGCGTGACGGCATTATTATCGGCGACGATAAGATGACCTCCCTCAAACGCTTTAAGGACGACCAAAAAGAGGTCGCCCAAGGTTATGAGTGCGGTATCGGCTTGGAGAAATTCACCGATATCCAGGAGGGCGACATCTACGAGACCTATATCATCGAGGAATACCGAGATTAAAACGGCTGAACGCCGTTTTAATCTCTGCAATATGGCCTTCGGCCATATTTGCGTATGTCCTCTGATTGGATGGCTG
>JAFPCP010000006.1 GCA_017423825.1 Clostridia bacterium
GCCGCCACGTGCCCTTGCTGATGGGTGAAAAAATGCACCGGCACCCCCAGCACCGCACTAAGTTGTCGCGCGGCGCCGGCACCCACCAAAAAGCAGGGCATATACGAGCCCTCCGTCTGTTGCGGTCGGTCAGACGCCGCGACCGCGCGCACGCCCGCCATATCCGCCGCCACCGCATCCAACACATCCGGCAACTGCCGCACGTGATGGAACACCGCATCGCTTTGCCGCAGACCCATTTCCCCCGCCTTAACCGGCAGAAGTTTTTTTGCCTGCAACGGCTTGTCTGCATCTATCGGCCAATACGCCGCCGACGTGGTGTAGTTGCTGGTGTCCAGTCCCAAATATCCGCTCATGCCGGTTCACGGGCAACGCTACCCAAAACCCCATTGATGAACGACGCATCTTCTTGTCCGCCGTATCTCTTGGCGAGTTCCACCGCCTCATTGATGGACACGCTCACCGGTATATCCTCCCGATAAAGCATCTCATAAACCGCCAACCGCAAAACCGCCAACGCAACCCGCGAAATGCGATTCATGCTCCAATTATGCAAATGGGCGGCAATGCGCTCATCTATCTCCGGCGTATGCAATTCGGTACCCACAGCCAATTCCAAAGCAAACGGCTCCACCTGTTCATTGCGGGCGTCCATAGCTCCCGCAGCCAGTTCTTCCACTGGGCGGTCGTTAAAAGATTTTTCAAACAGCAACGCAAACGCTTGCTCACGATTTTTGGTTCTCGACATAGGTACCACTCCTGTTTTCATGTTTCGTATATTTATACAACTACACATAGCAAGAAGGCCCTCCACATAAGCAGAGGGCCTGCCAATTATTTACGCGTCTTTTTCTTCCATCGTCATGCCTTCGACATGTACGTTGATTCGTGTGACGGGTTTGCCCGTCATAGACTGCACCGCCACCTTGACCGCTTGTTGTACCTGCGCGGCCGTTTCCTGAATTTTCGCCCCTTGTTTGAGGTTGACGTACACATCCAGCACCGTCTCATCCTCCGTGTTCAGCACACGCACCGAACGAGCCGCCGCATTGGTCGACATGATGCCGCGGATATTCACCGGGCGATTCGCCATACCGGCCACACCGGGAATCTCGACAGCAGCCGTACAGGCAATAGAGGCAATCACATCCTCCGAGATAATACAACTGCCCTCGGCAGTCTTAAATTCATTGACATCCATGGTGCTTCCTCCTTTGTGATATAAGCCGAGGTGGCCGTGCCTGTGCACATCACACCACCGGCAATACATGCATCGTTGAGCGACAACAGGGCCGCTTTTCTTATTCTTATTACTTATTATACCACAAAGTTAGAAATTAGCAATGTTTTTATATAAATTTCTGCGACTTTTATGCGCCGGAAGTCACGATTTGCACATTTTTTGCCTCTACGTCCGACTGCGAAACAACAATCTCCATGATTTGCACGCTCTCCTGCTGCTGCAAATCCGCCCCCGGCACCACCACGCTGCAATTATTTCCGTCAATAAAAACCACGCAATCCGCAAACCCCTTGGCCACTATCAAACTCTCTGCATGACTTTCCTGTAACACGTTATCCGCAATAACGGCCGCTTGTTTTGCAGCGGCAGCTTTATCCTTTTCGGATGCCTGCACGTTGTCCAGCACCTCTTGCAATATGTTCAGCGCCTGTTCACGCGCGGCAGTGCGGTTGGCACGCGCCGTATCAAAATAAGAGGCGTTGTCTTTATGCGAATCGGTGTTTTGTGACTGGGTTTTCTCCCCACTTTCCTCCGACGACGAGGTGCCCTCCTCCTTGCTCACCGGCGCACCGACAAATGTCGCCTCGCCCAAGCGGTCACCGTCCTCGCTTTCCGTAGCGGATGTGTCCGCACCGGCAAACAGGCTCGGCTCTTGCGTCATGTAATAATTCAAATACACCGCCACACCCAAAGCGGCTACCAACGCTACCATCATAAACTGTTTTTTTTGAAAAAACTTTTTCAACATAATTCCCTCCTGCTCAATCACATTTATTGTTGTTTCGCCACGCATACACGGCGGGACGAAATATGAAAAGCTGTCGCAACCAACTGCGTCACCTGTTCACGCACCGTCGGATCTGCGCCGCCGGCGCACACAACCACCACCCCTTTGACCGACGGTTGCAATTCGGTAAGCAACAACCCCACCGGGCCGGTGTCCGTATCCACAAACAGCACCTCTTCGCTGCCCGAGGCGTTGTTTGAGCCATCCGCCTGTTGAGCGTCGTTGCGGGTGGAATCCGCGGCATATACCGCCGTTGCGGTGTTTTCCAGCGTCACCATCACACGACATTCCCCAACGCCCTCCACCTGTGCCAAAACAGCCGTGATGCGCTTTTCAAAAGCTGCTTCTATATCGCTGACGGCAACCACCGAACCGCCCGCCGTCGTATTCGCACCGCTGCTGCCACGAGGCAACAATTCCGGCAACGCCAACAAAGCAATCCCTACCACCCCCACCAGCACCAACAAGCGTCGCTTTTTATCGCCACCTTTCGAGAAAAAGGTGCGCCATTTCTCTTTTATCAACCGGTTTCCTCCCATCGAGCCACCACCACATCCGTCCCCAATCTCTGTCGGGCAATTTGCCGTATAGCGGTCGCCCACTGCGCTGTATCCTCGTCCACATATACGGTAATCTGTCCCATATTTATGCGTCCATCCTCGTCAATATCCATATCCGTCACAACTTTTTTTGCCTCAAACCCGTGATTGGCCAATGCCTGATTAATCATCTGCAACAACGTGCTGTTCACCTGCGCCGTCAATTGCTGGCGCATACGCGCGGTCAATGCCTGTGTATCCGGTGAGGCCGTCTGCGCCACATCCGGAAGCAGAGAGCCACCAGCCCAACCCGCGAGCGGAGATAAAAACGCACACAAGAACACGCACGGCAATAAAAGGCGTCCCTGTCGACCAATACCGGTATCCGGAAACAGGCGTTGCAGCAAGGTGCATAACACCGCCGCCGCGCAAACCGCTATGGCCCATCGGCGCAGTCCATCCATCTCCTCACGCCCTCTCCGCAAAGACAATAACCGTCGTAGACACCACCATGAGCAACGCAAAAACCGCCAACACCGCAAGCAACACGGTCATCGTGCCCGCAGCTGTCTGGCACAGTTTTTCCAGCGAGGGCAACCGAAACAAAGCCGCCGCCGAGCCAGCCAGATGTAAACAAACATTCCAGCAAATGCAACTCACAAAAGGCGGCAACAGGATGAGCACGGTGGTCACCAGACCGAAACAACCCACCGTAGAGCGCAACAATCCGGCACACCCAACCACCGTGGAATACGCCTCGCTGAGCAAGCCGCCCACCACCGGCACAAAGGTGGAAAGCGAAAACTTCATCGCCCGACCACCCAGAGAATCCCCCGATGCCGCCACCATCTGTTGCAAAGAAAGCACAAAAGAAAACACCGTGGAAAAAAGCCCCAGTGTCCATAAAATGGTTTTGTGTAACGTCTTGCTCACACTTTCAAGGCAAAACCCATCCGCCACCGCGCCGGTACAGCCCATCGCGAGAGACACCACCAAAACCGGCAACACCCCGGAACGGATAAACCAGGTAAGCAACTCTGCCGCCGCCAACAAGGTGGTTTGGTAAGACACCGCACCGGCCATCGAACCGCTCGCCGCCAACACAGCGCCGTATACCGGCACATAACCGGCCATAAATACCGTCACGCTGTCGACGGTCTGACGAATATTTTCCAGCAACGAAGCCAATGGCGTCAACAGCGCACCGCCAGCCGCCAACACCGCCACCCCGTGATAGGTTTGCCTAAGCGATACACTTTCTACCGTGCTCTCTAAATGGCTAAACAAAGCCGCCAGCGCCACCACACCGACAAGCGTCGTCAGCGCCTGCGCCGGACCTGCCATGCGGGCAGACAGCAAATCGAGCAACCCTTCCAGTATCTGTTCAAAGCGTAAGCCGATAAAGGATTGCGGACGGAAACTATCCAGTTCGAGTTGCGCCAGCAATTCCTGCGCATCCGCGGGCAATTGCTCCACCAAATTGGCCGCACCACTCGCCGCCAACTGGTCGGCATACACCTCGTCCATCGGTGCGGCGCGGGCAGGCAGCACCGCTAGCCCAACACATAGCCCACATATTAAAATCGCCCACAATCTTTTCATCCACTCACCACCCGGCCGCTTATCAGTTGCGTCACCAAAGATAAAATCTGCTCATACAGCGGTATGGCCAACAATAAAAGAAGCACCCGCCCTGCCAGTTCCGCTTTACCGGCAAGGGCGGTTTCGCCCGCATCCCGACAGGTATCCGCAACCAGTTGCGTCAGCAAGCAAACGCCCGCGGCTTTCAGCACCACCGCCAACCATTCCGCAGACAAACCGCCGCTTTGCATCATGTTCCGCACCGCCGAAAAAAGCGGCGCTATTTCAGAAAGTAACAACACCAAAACAAGCGCCCCCGCCGCCAACCCAAGGCAAATCGCAAGCTCGGGGCGCTGGTTGCGCAATACCACGCAAAGCAAAGCCGCACACAACAAAATTCCTACCGCTGTCACCAAAAGTTCAGCTATGTTCATAGGCCAAACACCGCTTTTACCGTATCAAACAGATCGCTGATTTGCACGACGATCATAGACAACACCACCACCAGCCCCGCCAGTGTGATGAGCATACCTTGCTCCTCCCGCCCGGAGCGGATGAGCAGTTGATTAAGAACCGCTACAATAATGCCGATAGCGGCTATTTTGAAAATCAGATCCACATCCATACGCTATGCGCCCCAACCCTTTCCTACAACAATAAAAGGGACAAACCCACGCCGCCGGCCAGCCCCAGCATCTGATACACCTGTCCCTTTGCCAACGCCTGTTCCCGTGTCTGGCGGCAAAACTGCCGTATCTGCCCCTGACAGGCGCGTATATGCGCCGCCTGTTCTTCCAGTCCAAACCGACCGCAATCCTTCCCAAACGCTAACAACGTCTCCTGTTCCGCCGCGAGCAACAGCCCGTTTGCACCTGCCCCTTCCACCGCCCGACAAAACGCTTGCGGAAAAGGGTTCTGCGAAAGCCCTTCCACGGTATCATCCAACAGAGAAAAACCAGCAAAAGCACCCCCCTCTGCAAGTTCCTTCCACAAATCCCCCATCGGCAAAACCGCATACGTCAATCGGTGCAGCAACGCCTCTAACAAGTTGTCTGTACGGCGTAAAAAATCAACCCGCCGGTGCAACCGCCGCGCATAATACAGACCCAAACCCAGCCCTGCCAGCGTCACTAACAGCGCGCCAATATACCTCACCCTGTTTCACCTCCGGTATCAAACATTCTCGCAAACAGCCGGGCCGTTCCCGACCGACTAAAAACGCCCACCGCCGAAACACGCCCTCCTCTATCAAGGATTGCATGCCGGGTTTTCTCTCCAACTCCTCCGCACGGCGGCCGTGCAAAGAGGCAATCACCGCCACGCCGCTGTGCGCACAGGCAGCTATCGCACAGCGTTCGGTCTCATCTCCTAATTCATCAAACAGCACCACGTCCGGCGCCAAACACCGCACCGCCTGGCGGATGCCGGCCGCTTTGGGGCATCCCCGCAAAACGTCGCACCCGGGTAATCCGTTCACGCCGCTGAGTTCACCCCGCTCGTCCACCACCGCCACACGCAACCGACGACCAGCCAATCCCGCCGCCAAATCCCGCAACAAACTCGTCTTACCACTAGCCGGCTCACCCACCAAAAGCGTGCTCACAACTCGTTGGCTTTCACATATAAACGGCATAAGTCCCGCCGCGCACCCGCGGTGTTCACGCGGCAGACGTATGCACAGCGAGGTGACCTCCTGTAAGTTTTTAACCTTCACACCGTCAACCGCCACCACACCGCCCACTCCCACGCGAATACCGCCGGCAACCGACAAAAATCCTTCCCGCAGTTCCGCCTGATGGGCATACACCGACTCTTGGCAGAAATGCAGAAAGATTTCTTGCAGCTCTTTTTCACCGCAAACCAGCTCACCCGATTGATGCAACACGGACAAACCATGGCGACACACATACAACACACCCCGATGCGTAGAAACCACCACCGGTTGTCCCGCGCGCAGACGCAATTCTTGTATGCTTTGCTGTTGCTCTATCGGCAACCCCGCCAACACCGCCAGCCATCCCGCCGGCAAATACGGATTTAACACAGCCCAATTCATGCCTGTCCTCACCTCTTGTCCCATGTATATGGCCTTGTCCGTGAAAATAGAACAAAAAAGCACCTCTGTCATTGACAGAGGTGCTGACAAGTATACAAACTTTACAGTCTCTTATTTCAATTCTACGATGGTAACACCGGTTTCTCCTTCTCCATACACGCCTAAACGGAAATCGTTCACCTGTTTATGCTGTTTGAGGTGTTGTTGTATCCCGGCGCGCAAGGCGCCGGTGCCTTTACCGTGGATGAGCGTCACCCGCTCCAACCCGCACAGCACCGCATTATCCAAAAAGCGGTCGACCTCCAAAAGTGCCTCTTCCACCGTCATGCCGCGCAAATCCAAGTCGGTCACCACAGAACGCTCCATGCGAGAAGCAACTCCGCCGGTTTGACGACGGGATGCCGCCACAGTACGCCCTTTTTTCTGCGCGCGCTTGGATTCGTATAGGCGCAAATTATCCACGGTGGTGCGTGTGCGGATAGCCCCCGCTTGCACCTCCACCACGCCTTTTGCATCCGCCGATTTGATCACCACGGCTTGCAGACCCATATCCACTAATAGCACCGTATCGCCGGCCACCAAATCTCTCGGCAGCGTATATTCTTCGTCCTGCAACGGCATCACCGGATCGGCTGCCTCATCCAAACGACGCAAACGCGAACGCAGTTGGCTCTTTGCCTGTTGCGTACGGGATGCAAAGTCCGCCGCCTCTTTCTGCCGCCGCAAAGCGTCCAGTTCTTCCATCAAAGCCGTGGCTTCTCGGCGAGCTTTCTCCACAATGCGCGTGGCCTCACGGCGCGCGCTTTCCAGCTCACGCTCGCGGGAGGCGGCAAGAGCCTCTAACGCGCTTTCCTTGTCCCGCGCAGCCTGCTCTGCGCGCTCCCGCGCGCTTTGTGCCTGCTGCAACTGCTCTTCCAGTGCTTGCCGCCGCTCATCTAAGCTCGACACCACGTCCTCCAACCGACGGTTCTCCCCCGACACCAAGCCGCGTGCTTGCACCACAAGCGACGTATCCATGCCTAATCGTTCAGTAATGGCAAACGCATTGGAACGCCCCGGCACCCCGATAAGCAACCGATAAGTGGGTTTGAGCGAGGCCACGTCAAACTCACAACTGGCGTTTTCTACGCCGGGTGTATGAATGGCATAGGCTTTCAGCTCCGCATAATGCGTGGTGGCGGCTACGCGGGCGCCTTGTTCACGCAGACGCTCCAAAATAGCCATCGCCAACGCGGCGCCCTCCACCGGGTCGGTGCCGGCACCCAATTCATCCAGCAGCACCAAACTCCCCGTGCCGGCTTGTTGTAAAATGCGTATCACGTTCGTCATGTGTGCCGAGAAGGTAGACAGAGATTGCTCAATCGACTGTTCGTCCCCTATATCCACCAGCAACTTGTCAAACACCGCCACCGTGCTACCATCGCTCACCGGCGGCAACAACCCACACATGGTCATCGCCGTGAGCAGACCGAGCGTTTTCAGCGTGACGGTTTTGCCACCCGTGTTCGGGCCGGTCACCACCAGGGTGTCAAAATCGCCGCCGAGCTCCACATCCACCGGAACCACGGTTTTGCTGTCTATCAGCGGATGCCGCGCTTGCCGCAACAAGGTGTGTCCATCCGCCGTCACACGGGGCTTTATCGCTTTCATTTTATAGGCCAAATGCGCCTTTGCGAATATGACGTTGAGCTCCAAAACCACTTGATAATCCGCAACAATCGCATCCGCAAAGCCACCGGTTTGAGCCGACAAAGCGAACAAAATCCGCTCTATCTCCGCTTCTTCTTTAGAGTGTAACACTTTCAGTTCATTGTTTGCCTCAACAACACCCATGGGCTCTATAAACACCGTCGCACCCGAGGCAGACGTATCGTGCACCAAACCAGCCACCTCGCCCCGATGCTCAGCTTTCACCGGCACCACAAAACGCCCGCCGCGAATGGTCACAATTGGATCTTGCAATGCCTTTTGATAGGTTGGGGAATGCACAAATTTATCCAACTGGTCGCGTACCCGCACCGAGGCGGCCCGCATCTTGCGCCGAATATCCGCCAAAACGGGCGAGGCATCATCCGCGACCTCTTCCTCGTTCACTACCACGGCAGCGATTTTCTCTTCGAGATACTTGTTGGGCGCCAAAACCGAAAAGCGGTCATCCAAACAGGTAGAAACCCCTTCGCAATGCGCCCGCCACTCGGCAAGCGAACGAATCACACGCAACGTCTCGGCGATACGCAAAAACTCCGCCAAGGACAGGCAAGCACCCGCCTGTGCCCGACGCAAAGCATTCGTCACATTCGTCAGCCGCCCGAACGACGGAGAACCAAACCCGGCCATCAACCGACAGGCATCGTCCGTCTCATCCAACAGACGCTGAACCAGAGCCGGCTCGCTCTCCGGTTGCAACTGCCGCGCCATATGCGCCGCATCCGCGCAGGCGGTTTCCCCGGCAAGCAAGTCGAGAATTTTATCCAATTCCAATGCTTGCAAATCTCGTATCATACTATGTTCGTTCTCCTCCGCTCATGAAGTATGAAAAAAAGCGAGTGTTTTGTATTGACGCTGTTGCTGGGCCAGCAAAAACCGTTCCGTAACCATTGCCAACTGTGCCGCTTCCTCCGGCGGCAGAGAAAAGGCAAAACAGCGCTCAAAATCTCCATAAAAAACGTGGCGCAACGCCGCCAAAACACCGGGTGAAAGCGGCAGACTTTCCTCCTCACGCTGGCAGGTGTCACAGCACAACACACCCGACGTAGGTGAGAACCAAAACCGTTCTCCCTGCGCCACGCCGCAACGATGGCAAGCTGACAAATCCGGCGCGTATCCCTCCAAACTCAGCAGACGCGCTTCCACCACCGCTTTAACCAACAAGGGGTCTCGCCCTTCGTCGCACAAATAATGCAACCCATTGAGCAACAGCCGCAAATGATACGGTGCCGGCGTGTCCGACGGCACCAAATGCAACGCTAGTTCGCAAAAATACTGTGACAAGGCAAGTCGCTTTACATCGTGTCTGAGTGAGAAAAACACCTCTAATGGGCGAGCGTCCTCTACAATATATGTATCCCGCCCAGCCACCAAGCTGAAACGGGAATAACTAAGCAACTGTGTGCCGGCAGAAGAGCGGCTTTTCCATTTGCGGGCACCGCGGGCCGCCGCTCGCACAAGCCCTCGCTCTCTTGTGACAATGGCAATGAAACGGTCCGACTCGGTCACTGTATCATACTCCCGAATCACGAGGCCGTCGGTCATCAAATGCTGTTTTGCTGCCGTCGCCATAGGCCGTCCTCTCCCCTTGCACCGTGTTTGCGGCCTGCGACAGAGAAACCCCACGATAACGCAGATAATCCTCCACCCGACCGCTTTGCTGAAACGTTTTCCATAAATCCCGCTCGTCCATCTGTATCGCCCCCTGCAGATAGCATCTCCCATCTGCCGGCGCAACCATGCGGTAATTTCTGTTAGTTCAATTTATATCCCAAACCATTCAGGAAGGATTGGCGATTGCGCCAGTCCTCTTTCACCTTTACCCAACATTGCAAATTAACCTTACTGCCAAAGAGGTTTTCCAACTCGACGCGGGCCTGTGTAGCGATTTCTTTGAGCATGGCACCTTTTTTTCCGATGACCATACCCTTGTGGCTGTCACGCTCACAATAAATATACGCATCAATATCCAAAATCGCCCCGTGCTCGCTCTCCCGCTCCGCCATACGCTCGATGGCGACAGCGATGCCGTGCGGAATCTCCTGACGAAGTAACAACAGCATTTTCTCGCGGATGATTTCTGCGGCCAATGTTTGCTCGGTCTGGTCGCTGGTGGCATCTTCCGGGAAGAAATGCGGGCTGGCCACCGCAAAGCGGTTCAGCTCTTCCAGCAAAACAGGCAGACCATCCCCCGTTAGCGCCGATATCGGCACGATAGCAGCAAAATCCCCCGCCTCTTTCCAAAGCGCTATACAGGATAACAACTGTCCTTTATCCTGCACGGTGTCGATTTTGTTAATCACTAGCACGATGGGCAGTTTGTGCTTTTGCAATTGTTCCAACAGCGCCTGCTCCTCCGGGCGAATGGAAGCGCGCGGTTCAGTCACCAACACACCCACATCGACGCCGGACACCGCCTCGCCAATAGAGCGAACCATAAAATCTCCGAGCCGCGTGCGCGGAGTATGGTTGCCGGGCGTGTCCAGAAAAACCAGTTGGCTCTTCCCTTTTGTCACCACGCCCATGATGCGGGTGCGGGTGGTCTGGGGCTTGTCCGAAACGATAGCCACCTTTTTGCCCACCATAGCGTTGAGCAAAGACGATTTCCCGACATTCGGGCGTCCCACAAGGGCAATAAACGATGCTTTTGTATCCATACGCTTTCCTTCCCGATGGCGAAAATCAACCTTCTTCGCTCATCACGTAACTGCCGCCGCGAGGCAGTCCCATCTGCAACATCACAAACTCTTCTTTTTCTCGCATATGTACCGCTTCCAGGCCACCCTCGACATGGTCGTAGCCGAGCAGATGCAACATGGAATGTACCGTCAAATACCCCACCTCGCGTTGCAGGCTGTGACCGTACTCCTCCGCCTGCGTTTGGGCGCGTTCCATGGACAGCACGATATCCCCCAACATGGCGGCACCGGTCGCAGGGTTTATGTCATAGTTGCCATCCTCGCCCAGCGGAAAAGACAACACGTCCGTCGCAATATCCAACTGGCGCTGTTCGCGATTGATCGTACGAATTTGCTCGTTATCCACCAAAGACACATCCACCTCGGCCGAGCCGGTAAAGCCTTCCGCCTCCAACACAGCGTGACAACAACGCCGAATCAGCAACCGCACACCGGTAGGGACTTTGATGGCTTTTTGTTTGTTTTCAATCGTGACTTTGATTCTTTCCATGTTATTTGCCTCGCCTTTCTTCCTGCTTGTCCATACGCGCGCGGGAACCCGCCGCTTTCTTCTGTTCGTATTTTTCATAGGCGGCAATGATACGCTGTACCAGTTGATGCCGCACAACATCCTTTTGGCCGAACGTGCAAATTGCCACGTCCTCGACCTCTTTCAGCACCCGCATAACCTGTTTGAGTCCGCTTTGTTTGCCGTCCGGCAGGTCAATTTGTGTCACGTCGCCGGTGACCACCATGCGGGAATTAAACCCTAATCGGGTGAGAAACATTTTCATCTGTTCCGGGGTGGTATTTTGCGCCTCATCCAAGATGATGAAACTGTCGTCCAAGGTACGCCCGCGCATATACGCCAGCGGCGCAATCTCAATGTCCCCGCGCTCTAAATATTTCTGGTAAACCTCGGCACCCAACATATCAAACAAAGCATCGTACAGCGGGCGCAGATACGGGTCCACCTTGCTCTGCAAATCGCCGGGCAAAAAGCCCAGTTTCTCCCCCGCCTCTACCGCAGGGCGGGTGAGAATGATGCGCGTGACTTCTTTGGCGCGAAAAGCCTTGACCGCCATCGCCACCGCCAAATAGGTCTTGCCGGTGCCGGCCGGACCGACACCCAGCGTAACCGTATGGTCAGCAATCGCCTCCACGTATTTCTTTTGTCCCAGTGTTTTGGGTTTGATGGGTTTTCCCTTTGCGGTGATACACAAATTATCCCCCGCCAGCTGTGGGATCGCGCTCTCGCTCCCCTCTTGCACCAAGGTCAACACATACCGCACGTTCTGTTCGGTCAATTGTTCACCACGGTCAAGCAGATGCAACAGACCATCCACCGCACGGGCGGCTTTTGTCAGCCCCGGCTCTTCTCCGGTAATTTTGATTTCTGTGTCACGGGCAAGCAGAGTAACACCGAAAGCCTGTTCCACCAATCGGACATTTCCATCATAGCTGCCAAAAAGAGCTGCCGCCTGTTCCATGCATTCCACATGCACACAAATCTCTGCCATGCTTTGCATCCTCTTCCCTTTGATATCCGTCGGCTCAACCGTCGTTTTTCTTAGTATACCACAAAAATCCCCTTTTGTCATTTGGCAAATTGAATGAATTTATGCTATCGCTTTACCAAGTTTGTGATGCACTACGGTAAAGTTTTCCCTATTGGCACCTCCACAGCGATATTTTCCTCGCAACGATAGGAAACCGACAGTACGTACGCGCCCTCCTGTATCGAGGCTTGTCGGCTCAGCTCCTCAAAGCGTCCGGCGCCAAACAACGCCTGTTCTTGCTGCGCCAGTTGTTGCTCCGCTAGTCTTTCCGCTTCGCGGCGGGTGCGGGCCGTTTTTGTCGCAGTGGTGTGCAAATAATAATCGTGCGTTAAGCCCAGCGGCAGAGTGAGTCCTCCCGCTTGCAAAAAATGTTGCTTTTGCGTATGGATATATCCTTCACCCAACGCTCCGTCACTATACAGCGGAATATTCCAACACAAAAAAGTCAGCGTGGGGCGAAACACCACCTTACCATCGCTTCGTGTGAGGGTATAACTCATCGGCACCGACACGGTGATTTGGCGGCGGGTTTGGGCCCACACCTCTCCGTAAGAACGATACAGTTGCACCCCCATATCGGTCTCCTGCCGCCCGCTGATCAACAAATCCCCCGCACGCACGGCCTCTCCGTTCATCACCACGCGGTTTCCGCTGCGCACCCACATGGATAAGATCACCCCGTCACGCAACGCCACCACATCCGAAGGCTCACTCAAATCCAGCACATGAGGCGTTGGACGACGTTCCGTCACCTCCACTCGCGCCACACTTCCGCTTGGGTTGACGGTGATCCACGCCAAACTTGGCAGTTGACTAAGCCCCTCTATCTCCAATCGCTTAATCTCCAACCGATTCATCCGCGCACCGCATTGCACGCCCATTTGCGCGGCAACCTCCAAAATAGAGGCGGTGGGCGTGTCTGTGTTGCCTACCACCTGAATAGCCCATATACGCGGGCTGAGCAATGCCAAAACAGCCACGTACACCGCCAATCCCACCGCCAATCCTACCCGCCGCCGCCGATATCGGTGCAACAAAAACGGTAGCCCGTGCTTGCCTAACAGACGCATACGCATACAGGCGTGCCGCGCCATGGAACGCAACCGCCGATAATCCCGCGCATAACAAGAAAAACGCATCCCTTCGCCACGCCGCCGCACGTGCCACATGGACACGTTCCCGGTAGCCATAGCATTCAGAAGACGCTCGGGATATCCTCCCTCCAATTCCACCCGCACCCAACCGGGAAACCAACGAAACACCGGCGCCAATAACACAAAACTACCCCCTAATTTCTTGTCATAAACACACTTTAATCCGCAAATTCAATGCGTTGCAGGCACCCCACAACCGTTGCCTCGTCCGCCGTCAGACAGCCCATTTCCAAATCCCGACCATAGCACAACAGCGTCCCCTCGGGAATACGCAACTGCACACAATCCTCCGTATACCCGAGCACGCCTCGGCACCCAGCCACCACCAATCGACGATTGCCCTCCATTTCTATCAGAGCCGTTTTCGCCAAGGTGCCACCGGGGAAATCCATCGCTTTTTCCATGCGCCTCACCGGTTGCCGTCGCTCACCCATATATGTTCCCTCCATTCTCCTTCATCCTATGCGTCAAACGAGGTGTTCATACCACCCCTCCTCCCAGCATACAGTAAAGAAGAAAAGGGGGAACACGCATGTTTATCCGCACCATATCCAAATCCAATTTACAAAAAACCGCCACCGCTTTGTTGTTCGCCGCCGCGGCAGCTGTGTTGCTGTACCGCCCGGCCGCCATGGCCACCGGCATCAGCCGCGGACTGGCTATTTGCTGCACCGTCATCATCCCAACGCTGTATCCGTTTATGCTTCTAGCCGGATGGCTAGCCAATTCCCCCTTGTGCCGGCACCCGGGGCGATTCACCAGCCTGGTCACCCGGCGGCTTTTTGGTCTGCCCGGTTGTTGCGGGGCGGCAATTTTGCTCAGCCTTATTGGCGGCTATCCCGCCGGCGCCCTGGCCATACGTCAACTAAAAGAACAAGGCCTGGTCACCCCTCAACAAGCACGGCGGATGCTCCCCTACTGCGTAAGCGGCGGCCCAGGCTTTATTATCAGCACCGTCGGCGCCGGTCTGCTCAAAAACACGCTCGCCGGGGTGCTCTTGTTCGGCGCCCATACAGTCGCCTCCCTCGCCATCGGCATCTGGCTCGGCCGCAGAAACCGCCGCCCATCTCACACCACGACGTCCCCCACCCTTCTCGCACCGCCGCGGGGTGCAGCACAGGTGGTAACAGACACCTGCCAAGCCCTGTTGAGTATGTGCGGATTTGTTATGTTCGCGGCGGCCATCCTATCAGTCGGCGAAGCGGTGGGACTGCCGCAACTGTTGCAGAGATTATCCGCCCTACCCGCAAGCACGTGGTCGACCATGCTAGCCGCCCTTTTGGAGGTCAGCTGCGGTTGCATCGCCCTAGCCGGAGGCAGCACGCTGACGCCCTTTTGGCTGAGCTTGTGCATGAGTTGGGGCGGGTTATCCATACACGGACAAATCGCGGCCGCCCTACCGGGACAGCCGGTGTTGGGCCTCCATTTTTGGAAATGGCGCGTGTTGCACGGGGTTATCAGCGGCTCTCTCTCTCTGCTTTTATTCCATCTCATCCCAGCCGCCGTGCCCACGCTCAACGGCCACACGCACAACACCGCTATACTGCCTTATTCGGTCTCTTTCACCGTATCGCTTCTGCTTCTCGGGATGAGTTTTTTAGCCATGTTATGTTTTTCCGAAAAAAAGGCTGGAAAAAACCAAGAGAGTGTGGTATAATGAGTTTCATCCCGCTGAAATGCGGTTATTTTCTGTGTGTATTGAGGTGAACTCCGTGCGTCGTAAACTGTATGGAAACGCGATACAACCCTGTTGTGAATATTGCTCCCTTGCTCGCCGAGCGACCGACGGGCGGGTAATGTTGTGCCCTCGTCGCGGGGTTGTGCCGCTGTATATGCACTGCCGCCGCTTTGTATATGACCCGCTTAAACGGGTGCCGTATCGCCAGCCGGCATTGGAAAAGTTCCAACCGGAAGATTTCATTCTGTAACGGCAAAAACCCACCGGCTTTTTTGTAAATCCCCCTTGACAAGCCGGATAAGATTTGCTATAATACCCCTCGTTGTAAGGGTATGCGGCTGTAGCTCATCTGGTAGAGCGCCACCTTGCCAAGGTGGAGGTAGCGAGTTCGAGCCTCGTCAGCCGCTCCAAAAAAGGACACGCTGTTGCGTGTCCTTTTTTTATCCCGTTTTAACCAATTTCTCTTAAAACAAAGAATACCCGCTTTCACAGGGTGTCATATTCCTCGCAGAAAACTCCATACTATATCCGAGGTGACGATATGGATTCAGTATGGAGAGCGACAACCAAACAGACGGGTTTCCCACCATTAAAACAAAACCAAAAGACCGACGTTCTGATAATTGGCGGCGGAATGGCCGGGGTTTTGTGCGCATACAGGCTCGGACAAGCCGGTATACCGTACATTCTCGTGGAGGCCGATAAAATCGGGGGCGGCATAACCAAAAACACCACCGCAAAAATCACCGCGCAACACGGTCTTATCTATGACAAAATTACCCGACAATTTGACCGCGATACCGCCCGCTTATATTACGAAGCACAAACCCGCGCCCTGCAACAATACAAACACCTGTGCGCGGACATCCCCTGCGATTTTGAACAGCAGCATGCCTTTATCTATTCTTTGGATGCGCCCGCAAAAATCGAAGCCGAAATCAACGCATTACAGGCGATTGGCTGCGATACGTCCTTTGTAAAGCAGCTCCCTCTCCCTTTTTCCGTGGCAGGGGCCGCAAAGATGCCAAACCAAGCCCAATTCCATCCCCTCAAATTCCTCTTTCACATAGCCGCCGACTGCCATATATACGAGCACACAAAGGTGCTGGAATTCACACCCAACGGCGTGCTCACCAACCGCGGCACTATCGAGGCCGATGCCATCTTTGTGACCACCCATTTTCCGCTGCTTAACAAGCACGGCGGTTATTTTCTTAAACTCTATCAGCACCGTTCTTATGTGACCGCCTTTGAAAACACGCCCCCTATGCAGGGGGTGTATGCCGATGCATCTGACAAGGGGTTTTCCTTTCGGCGTTACGACCGTTTTTTGTTGCTTGGCGGTGGTGGGCATCGAACCGGAAAAAGCGGCGGAAACTGGCGAGAAATAGCGGATTTTGCCCAAAAGCACTACCCGCAAGCCCGCGCGGTGCATTCCTGGGCAACCCAAGACTGCATGACGCTGGACGGCATGCCCTATATCGGGCAATATAGCAAACGCACCCCTAACCTATACGTCGCCACCGGATTCAATAAGTGGGGCATGACCTCCTCCATGGTAGCTGCCACCATTTTGTGCGACCTGGTGCAGGGAAAAGACAATATATATGCACCCGTGTTCTCTCCGGCAAGATCGATTTTGCGGCGACAGACGGCCATCAACGCAGCGGAAAGTCTTATCCACCTTCTAACCCCCACCACGCCCCGCTGTCCCCATCTGGGCTGTGCGCTCAAATACAACCAAGCAGAACACTCCTGGGACTGCCCATGCCACGGTTCTCGTTTCACAACAGATGGAACTTTGATTGACAACCCTGCAACCGATGACAAAGCCGGCCTGGCTAAAAAAACACAACAGGATTTGTGAAAAAGGACACAACACGCATCGCTCTGGGGGCGGACGGGACAGTCACATGGGCTTGCGGCTTTCATTTATATAATAAAACACGGAAGATGGCGCAAAGCCATCTTCCGTGTTTTGATTTGTAGCGCCATTTTGGTTATGGATTGCAGGCAGTCAAAAAAGATTGCGCACCGATAAATGGGAACAGACTTAATGTTGCTTTGCTTCTAAACAGCTGCTTAAATGATACAGCAGCACAAGACCTACGCTGAGCAAAGCACCGCCGACAATATCGGTAAACCAATGCACACCCGAAACAAGCCGACCAATCACCATGAAAACAATAAAGGCGACAATGGCAGAAGCGACACAGTGTTTGAGGGCATTGTGCTTAATGCGCACATTAAACTGCATTATAGCCGTCGGCATCACACACATCACCAACATGGTTGTTGATGACGGATAAGAGGCTTCCAAAATCCCACCAATCAATATGGGTCTGTAATTTACAACAAACACTTCAAAGAGGATATATGCTGCCATCACAACAATATAGAATCCACCAAGAACAAGGATACTGTAATCAACTTTCAAAAGGTTTTTTCTCCGAATCCATTGCACAAGCCCGAGCAACGCAAATCCCATGACAAAGCCGAGCGGGACGATTCCCAACCAATCCGTGATGGTATACAGAGACATATGCACCCCTGTAAGGTTATGAACAAAATGGTTAATTGTTGCAAAGCCAACCGTTGATTCTTGTGGACCAATCGCCCTGACATCAACAAATTGAACGGCCATGGTCCACATCACAAACGCCACAAGCATACTTATGGCAACGCAAAAGTTTTTCCTGTTTTCTTTTTTCATTTTTGTTCAACCTACCTTTTTTGTGTTTGGCTCTCACCTAAACACATTTTAAGAGAAGGCATGAACAACCACAAGAAACGGTGTGTCACAACAACGATACTTTTCGTATCATTGCTTTTTTGTGAGCATCAACACCTTTATTGCCAAGAATATGAACAGAAACACTGCCGCATACGGTTGCGAACTTATGATAAAGACGAACACTCCAAGCGCATTTAACACCAACGATATTTTACTCTTATTTTTCATCCAAAATGCCTGATGGCAGTTTTGCAGAGCAAGAGTTAAGATTCCCAACACTATAATCCCAATTACGACCACGAAATAAGTCATCCTCAGCCATGATGATATTTCGGCAAGGGACAAAAGAGACACTTCCTGTATTATTGCATCCGCCTTTTGCCCAAAGAACGGCAAAAAGAAGAACATGGCGACACTGCAATCGAGCAATCCAAATGCCAAATCAAGAAAATGTTTTTCCTTTTGCTTGGCATCTTCTTCTGCTATAGTCAACAATTCATCCCCCGATAGCAGTTTGTCAATCGTTATCCCGAAAAACTTTGCGATTGCTTTCAAGGAGTCTATATTGGGATATCCTCTGCCAGATTCCCATTTTGAAATGGCGGTTCTTGACACATAAAGCGACTCGGCAAGTTCATCCTGAGTGAGTCCCTTTTGTTTTCTTAATTCCTGTAATTTTTCATTAAATTCCATAATAAGCTCTCTTTCCAAAAATGCCAAACAGGCAGCAAATTCATATTTATCGAATATAGTATAGCATATAAATGTGCCATTTTCCACAAAAACAAAAAAGCATGGGGTTGTCAGAAGCCCGTGTGCCAAGCCACTTTTTACAAAACAAAAAGAACCCCAAGCATGGATACGATACTTGGGGTTTAATATGGTGCAAAGAAGGGGTTGTTTGAACCGGTTTTGCGGCACATTTTTGCTCGTCTCCATCCCCGCTCGTAAAACCTGTTTCCAATCCGTACGGATTGGAAAGGATTCCGCGTCTCTGGTTGGTAACAATAATAAACGGAAGATGGCTTTGCGCCATCTTCCGTGGTTTGGTACGGGTGTTCTTATAGGATTTACTCACAAATGCCGTAAAATCAAGGGTTTTAGACGGTCAACATAAGCACTTATCCTCTAAAAACATAATATTTATCCCCGAAAACATCACGATAAAAC
>JAFPCP010000064.1 GCA_017423825.1 Clostridia bacterium
GAAGTTGCCATTAACGGCAAAAGCCAAACGGCTCAAAAAGGCGACATAGTCATTATTAGTCGATTCGAAAATCACTCGATTAAAATTTTAAGCCCCGAATACGAACGATATATCTTGCGAATCAACAACAACATACCATATAAAGATAGAGTTTTCTCGGTTTTCATAAATCGACCAAAGCGTTTTAACAACGTTATATCCGTCACTCCTTTTGAAGAGAAAATAGATCGTCTTTTAAGCGAAGTCATTTCAGAGCAAGCCAAAAAAGATGCGTTTAGTCATCCAATGCAAAACCTGCTGCTCAACGCATTGATGATGGACGTTTGTCGGCTACTTCCCGAAGAAATATACACCTTTAATAATACCGATTTTGATTTGATTTTTAATCTGCAACAGGAATTCGAAAACAATTATTCGGCCGATTTTTCTCTGGCGGAATTAGCCGACATGTACAACGTCAGCATCTCCACCTTGTCCCATAATTTCAAAAAAATCACCGGCGTTTCTGTTTTTGAATATCTGCTCTCCTGCCGGATGGCCGCCGCGAAAACATTTCTTACAAAAACCAATCTCTCTATTAGTGAAATCGTGGAAAAGTGCGGTTTTACGGACAGCAGCAATTTCAGCCGTTCATTCAAAAAGTTGCACAGTATGACACCAACGGAATTCAGAAAAAAATACAACAAGTAATGCGAAAAATTCACCACACAGGCGCGCCCTGTGCCAAACACACGATTTCCCACGCTCTCAGCTTTTTCTTTGGCGCATATCTTTTATAATCTTGTATCCGTAGGAATCTTCGCGCTTGATAGCCGCCAACACGCACACATCCAACAAACCCCTCTTCAACTGGATATCCATATCATAATGCCTACCTGGTTATACGTCATGTCACGAAGCATTGTATTTGTCAAGGGGAGAACAATTTCTCCCGATAAAACAAGGGACAGAAACTCTACCAATAAAAACCCCCGCACGGGAGACGCTTTGTAAAGAAGTCGTCTCCCGTGCGGGGGTTTTTCGTTTGGGTAATCTCATAACAAAGAAAAGGACATCCGCAAGGATGTCCTTTTCCGTTTTGTATATTGCATCGATTTATATGTCACATTCTTGACACATGCATAAACGCTTGCGTCCCGGTTTCCATTTTTTGAAGCGAAGATTCATGACTGGTTTCCTTCCACAACGCTTCTTAAATTTCGACAATCTCATACACTCCACTAACAATGAGCTTCGACCGCTCACCATCCGCCTCGCGGCGTGATTTCTCCGTGCCCGCTCGTCTCGCTTCCCTGACTCTTTCCAGCGCCTCGCTCATTGCCTGTTCTGAATATTCTTGCGAATCAACCTCGCCCTTACCATCTTCTAGCATTTCCCGGCTGATAAGCGCATACTGCGGTTTTTCGGCGGTTTGTGCATATCCCGTCTCATCCTGCATATACTGGGTATTGACACCGGTACTCTTTTGTGGTACATTGGTGTCAGAGACAGTGGCATCTCGGGCCTTAGAGCCAATCGCGGAGAGTATTCTCCCATCGGGTGCGGCTGTCTCTTTTATTTGTCCCACGTTATATACAGTAGCAATACCTTCGTTCAGCCCAACAGACAACACAATGCGATAATATTTACCGTCGAAATCCCGAAAATATACGGTGCGATATTCAAAACCATCCTTGGCAAAAGGGTGGTTTTTTTGGTCCAGAACGACACGGCGACTTCCGTCACGATTCCTTTGTACGGAGGCGGCGGCAACAAGCTCGTCTATATGTGAAAGAGCTTCTAATTTAACAAAATATTCGCCTTTTGTTAGAGATGCTACAGCATTATACTCATGTAAACACCGACGATTTACGACGAATCACCGATAAAATTTAATTTCTATTGCTCCTCTATTGCTCCACTTGCCGAAACAATCAAGGAAATCATTAGATAAAAAAAGACCGACAAACCCGCATTTTTCAAGGTTTGTCGGTCTTTTTGTTTTGGCGCGCCCGAAGGGATTCTGAACCCTGCGTCTTGGCTGCGCCAAGCCGCTTATAGTTTGCTTCGCTCCTCTACGCAAACTAGCAGTGCTTCTGCTCACCCTCGCAGACAAAAAAAACAACCGACACCACAAAAAGCGGTGTCGGTTGTTTTGGCGCGCCCGAAGGGATTCGAACCCCTGACCTTTTGATTCGTAGTCAAACACTCTATCCAGCTGAGCTACGAGCGCATGCACCTTTCGGCAACGGATAGAATTATACCTTTTTATCCACTGCTTGTCAAGAGATAAGCATAAAAAAATAAAAAAATTTATAATCCCCACCATACATAACCCGTCCGGCAAACGGACACGCTAATCAAAAAGCCGAAAAAGGGGACGGTTTCTATGAGCATTTCGGTCATCCGCACCATCATTTTATACCTTCTCATTGTATTGGCCATGCGGATTATGGGCAAACGCCAACTCGGCGAATTGCAACCAACCGAGTTGGTGGTCACCCTCCTGTTATCCGACCTCGCCTCGGTGCCCATGCAAGATAACGGTCTGCCTTTGCTCAACGGAATACTGCCCATATTGGTGCTGGTTGCCATGGAACTGCTCATCTCCGGGCTGATGCTCAAACTCCCCTCGTTATCCCGTCTTATCAGCGGCTCCCCCGTCCCGATTATCAAAGACGGTCACGTCGACAAAAAAGCCATGCAACAACTGCGCATCACCGTAGACGACCTGGTGGAATCTCTGCGGCAGCAAGACATATTTGACCTACAACAGGTGCAATATGCCATCGCTGAAACAAACGGCCATATCAGCGCTTTTTGCTATCCGCGTTTCCAGTCCGCCACCATCGGCGATGTGCGCGGAGACACAGAAGACACCGGTATGCCGGTGGTGGTCATCAGCGACGGACGCCTGTCGGATTGGGGCATGACGCTGTGTGAACTGAAAAAGACGCATGTACAAAAGATTCTGCGGGAAAATCATTGCCGACAAGAAGAGGTCTTTCTCTTAACCGTCACCAAGACCGGCGATTATTTTCTGCTCACGCATGAACAAGCGAAAGGAGACAACGCATGAAACGATTATGGTTAGCCGGCGCCTTGCTTTTTATGGTCGCGGCCTTATGTGTTGTCTCGGCAACCTACCAAAGGCAACAAGTCACCCTGCTCATCGAGCAACTCGACGCGCTCGAAACAGCCTATCGTGCAGATGAAAAGCAAAAAACTCTACATCTTGCTCGTCAACTAACCACCGATTACACCACCCGCACAAACTGGATCTCCTGCTTTATGAATCACGAGGCGCTTGCAGCCGCCGGCGAAACAACGGTCGCCTTGGCCGCCTGTTTGGAAGAGGATAACCCGGAGGAATTCTTGCTTGAAACCGCCAAACTGCGCAAACAATTGGAGGTTCTATATCAGGCGGAATTGCCGGTTTGGCAAAATATACTTTGAACAAAACAACGCCCTCATCCGGTCGATGAGGGCGTTGTTCCTATTTCTTTTGTGCCGCAAAAGCGGGTATACGTGTCAATCGCATCATAAATAATCTTCCAACGGTCGGAGCCTTTCAGGGTAACGAATACATATTCATGCCCATTTTCTCCCTGCGCGTAGGTGACCAACGTGTGCACCGCCTGGCTCGTATACCCTGTCTTGCCGGCAACAATCGTTGCGCCGTCCGGCTCGTCGCCGTATATGCGGCTGAACAAAGTGCTTGTCAGCAAAATCCCCTCCGGATGTTCCGGGGTGACGGCAGTTGTATACTGATAGGTGGACAGCACCTGCCGGCAATGCACGTTTTCCATAGCCGCGCGCAACACCACCGCCATATCTGCCGCCGTGGTATAATGGTCTTTATCGTGCAGCCCGCTCGTGTTGACAAAATGCGTATTTTTCAGCCCCAACTCCGCCGCTTTCTCGTTCATCAACTCGGCAAAAGCAGCCTCGCTGCCTGCCACATATTCCGCGAGTGCCTGCGATGCGTCCGCGCCCGAAGGCAAAATGGTGCCATACAACAAATCTTCCAACAGCACCGCCTCGCCCTCTACAAAACCAGCGATGGTGGCGTTGTTGAGATACAACGGGTGCAGAATATCATACGTCATCGTAAAGGTGTCGGTAAAATCGTCGATATGTTCCACCGCCACCAACAAAGTCATCACCTTGGTGACCGACGCGGGATATGTCACCACGTCCGCCCCTTTGGCGGCTATCACACGGTTGTCGGTAACATCCCATAACAAGGCATATTGTGCATCCACTTCGGCACCGAAAGGAATGGTGCTTTCGTTCAATTCCGGATACGGAATCGGCTCCTTTGCCGGTTGTGTCGCAGAGGGCACCTCTGCTGTCGATTCCGACGGCGCAGGCTCCCGACGTGTCAACAAGGATATCGGCACCGCCACCAAAGTCACCAGCACCGCCAGCACACCCAGTTCAATCACGCGCTGACGCAACCGATACAGAAAACGCCGCCGCGCACGCCGTCGTGCGCGCTCATCTTTATATACTGTTTTGTTTATGTGCAACGGCCGCATCCTACATTACCCCCACTAAAAATACCCCTCAGGCGCTGCCCCGGCTTGTCCCGCAACAAACCGGGGAAAAGCCCTCGGCAAAAGGCCGAAGGCTGTTTGTATACCATGTGTTTATTTGCCTGTTTGCTCTTTCAGCACCACCGTCACAAAGTGCGAGGTGACCTGACCTGTACGTTCGGAACGGAGCAATTTCAGGGTGATTTTATCCCCTACGTTGTGCTTTGCCAACTCGGCGCGCAACGCGCTGTAATCTTTCACCACGGTGTTATCTACCGCCACAATAAGGTCGCCCACCTGGGCGGACGTTCCTTGTAAACAAGAGCCGTCGGTAATGCTGGCAATCATGAACCCATTATACATACCCGAAGAGACGGTTTGACCGGTGATGCCGAGCGCGACACGCCCCTTGACATACCCATTCTTTAACAAAGAATCAATGATTGTCTTAGCCTCGTTAATAGGAATCGAGAAACCCAGTCCCTCATACCCGGAAGCGGCTATTTTCGAGGAATTGATACCAACCACAAGCCCTTGGTTGTTGAGCAAGGGACCTCCGGAATTCCCGGGATTAATGGCCGCGTCAACCTGCAAACATTTGATAGCATAACCGGTGTCATCATACACGTCCCGTGCCAGAGCCGACACGATACCCTGCGTTGCCGTCCAAGATAAGCCGGCCGCATTGCCTAACGCCACCACGCGATCCCCCACAGCCAATTCGGCGCTGTCACCAAACGAAGCCACGGATAAGCCGGTCGCGTTGATTTTGATGACCGCCAGATCGGTGGACTCATCCGCGCCAATGACCTGCGCATTTTCATACGTCTTGCCATCGTGGGTGGTCACATCCACACGGTCATAGTACTTACCGGTGCTCTCATTGGTCACGCAATGCCAGTTGGTGATAATATAGCCATCCGCGGACATAACGATGCCGCTTGCAGCGCCCGCCTCGGTCAGCGTGCTTTCTCCAAAGTTAAACTGTGCGCTCTGGCTGTAAATGGTCAGCACCACCGTGGAATCCAGATTGCGATTGACAACCTCTTTGGTGCTCAACCCGCCGTCGTCGTCATCCCATTTGGAAATTTCCAGCGAAGGCGCACTTTCATTCGCGCTCTCACTCGGCTCCCCATCGGAATACGGCACCTCGCTGATGTCAATCGCGCGCAGAACAGAAAAAGCCACCAACACAACACAAGCCAACACCGCAAGCGCGCCCAAAACGGCCACCACCGCAGTCCAGCCTTTGCCCTTTTTGGGCGGTTTACCGCTATTCATCGGCGATTGGCCGCCGGCAGGCGGCACCCAGCCATAGCCTCCCGTCGGCCGATAGGGCGGCTGATTGCTCGGTGGCGCATAATAAGGCGGCACCGGCCTTTCCGTAGACGGATTGGGGGTTGCTTCCCCTGTGTTCACCGGAGCATGTACCGCATCCTGTGTATGGGATGCCGCCTGTTCCTGTGTCGGCGTAGCATCCGGTGTGGTGGTAGCGTTGTCATCTCGGGAAGCCGTGTTTTCGGGCTCCTCCGGATTCGGCACGTTCCAAACGTCTGCCATGTCTGTGCACAACCTTTCTGTTTATCCTCGCAATAACAAATATAGTATCTTACAAAAACTCTATAAAAATCCTCTTCAAGCCGGTGTTAGGATATCGACGCCGCCGGCACCCAGAAGGAAAACTCCGTAAATTCTCCCTCTACCGAACGCACGGCGACCTCGCCCCCGTGCAAACGGATAATGCTTTTCACAATATACAAACCCAATCCCATTCCATTTTTATCCAAGCTACGCGAACGGTCGCTTTTGTAGAATTTCTGGAAAATACGGGGCATTTCATCGGCAGGAATACCGGCACCGGTGTTGCGTATCTTTACATAAATACGCCCCTCGCCGCTGTGCAATCGGATGTCAATATCTCCACCCTCATTGGTGAATTTTATGGCATTATCCAGCAAATTATACAGCACCTGACTCATCAGGTCGTAATCGCCGAACATCTCCATTTTACCGCACTCTTCCATGCCGGTGATGTGCAAACCTTTATCCTCGATGCGCTGTTCAGACGATACCAGCACAGTCCCCACCACGTCCGTCAAATCAAAACGCACGGTGTTCATTTTAACCTCTCCGCTGTCAATGCGGGATAGATTCAAAATAGAATGCACCAAACGGGAAAGTCGTTTTACCTCATTGGATACGATTTGCATATACTGTGCCTGTTTCTCGGGGGGGATCGTTCCGTCCAATATGCCGTCCAAAAATCCGGCAATCGTGGTCATCGGCGTTTTCAGCTCATGGGATACGTTGGCGATAAAACTGCGCTGCATCGTCTCCACCGAGGACAACGACACCGCCATGTGATTGAGTGCGTCCGCCAATTCAGCCACCTCATCCTTACCTTTGACAGTTACACGGGCACTGAAATCCCCCTGCGCAAAGCACCGCGTCGCGGCCGCCATTTGTCGCAGCGGTCGTGCGAAACGATAGGTTAAAAACCACAGCACCAAACAGGATAAAAGTAAGGCGCCCGCCACAGATACGGCGTAAATGCGTAAATTGAAATACAGCGTCTGCGTCAAACTGTCCGCCGGAGAGGACACAAAAACATACGCCAACGTTCGGTTGTCAATCAAAACGGGCACCGCGGCGGTGTAACGCCGGTTTTCATATAAGCCATCCAACGTGCCCACCTCATAATACCCGTCCTCGATGCGGGGTAGCAACGATTGCAATAAAGCCGCATCTCCACCGTCCGCCAACTGCTTATCCGACGAGAGCAACACGCGCCCACGACTATCGCTAATCAAGATGTGCGCATCCACCGTGTCGGACAGCATACGCAAAAAAGGGGACACGGTTTTCAAATCCATTTGATACACAACTTCGCCTTTTTCGCTAATGTATGAGTTGGTGGCGGAAATAACGATGTGATGCGCAATGTTTTGTGCGTTTTCCTGCAACAGGTCCTTTTTCTCTGCGGCCAAGAAGCGTGTCGTCAACAAAAATTGCAACAGCGTCATAGCCAGAAAGCCTCCGGCAATCACCGCCGCAATCACCGAAAAGCATTTGAAAAATACGCTTTTGAACACGATCGGGGCCCCCTTTTAGTCGTTCTTGACCTCAAATTTATACCCGACGCCCCACACCGTTTTCAGGGTCCATTGTTCCGAAACACCGTCCAATTTCTCACGCAGACGTTTAACATGCACGTCTACTGTACGGCTGTCTCCGTAATATTCAAAACCCCACACCTCGTCCAATAACTGGTCTCTGGTATACACCCGATTGGGGTTGCTCGCCAGGTGGTAAATCAGTTCCATCTCCTTGGGCGGGGTGTTGACCGTTTTGCCGCCCACGCGCAACTCGTAGTTCTCCATGTTAATATACAGGCCATCGTATTCAACCTGCCGCGCCCTTTGCGCATCTCCGACTCCGCTGCGACGCAAAACCGCCTTGATGCGGGCGATGACCTCTTTGGTCTCAAACGGCTTGACAACGTAATCATCCGCACCGAGTTCCAACCCCAAAACACGGTCAAACACCTCGCCCTTTGCGGTAATCATGATAATCGGGCATTGGGATTTTTTGCGGATTTCGCGGCACACCTGCCAACCGTCCAGCTTCGGCATCATGACGTCCAAAAGAATTAAATCCGGTTTTTCTCTGTCAAACGCTGCTAAGGCCTGCTCTCCGTCGGATGCTATGACCGTCTCAAACCCTTCTTTTTCCAGATACAGGCGTAACAACTCACAAATATTGCTATCATCATCTACCACCATGATTTTAAGCGCTGTCATAGATAAGGCCTCCTTTACTCTCATCTTTCCCTTAGTTTACCATGTTTTTTTGTCGGTGTGTGAACAGAAATTAAATTATTTGTGTAAAATATGTGTAAGCAACGCGTTGGATAACAAAAAGCCCTCGCGTGTAAAGCGAATCCCCTGTTCATCCACCTGCACCAAATGCGCAGGCAACGCCGCCGCACGTTGCCGCCATGCGGCCGGCAGCGGCTTGCCGAACCGGGCGCAAAAAGCCGTTTCCTGCAATCCTTCTGTCAACCGCAAGCGCAAAAGCGCATATTCTTCCGCGCTGCCGGCGGGCATATCCGTGTCGGTTTCTTCTACCGGTTGGGAGCCCGCCAAAAAGCCTGTCAAATCCCGCGGATAACTAAATCGACGCCCTTGCAAAAAAGAACTCGCCGCCGGCCCTAAGCCTAAATACGGCTGTCCGTTCCAATATTTCAGATTATGGCGGCTCTCCTGTCCGGGGCGGGCCAGATTGGAAATCTCATATTGCCGATACCCCAACCTTTCCAGCGTTTCCATCGCCGTGAGATACAGCGTGGCGGCGATGTCGTCATCCGGCAAGGGCGGGGGGCATTTGCCATACAGCGTGTGCGGCTCGATTTTCAGCAAATATGCCGACACGTGTGTCGCGCCCCAGTCGGCTGCTTGCCGCGCGGTGGCTATCACCGATTTCTGCGTCTGTCCGGAAATACCAAGCATCATATCCACCGAAACGTTGTCGAGCCCCGCCCGATGGGCATCGGCTATCGTGCGCGCGACATCCGCTGAAACGTGACGGCGCCCCAACCCGCTGAGCTCTTCTTGGCAAACCGACTGCATGCCAAGCGACAAACGATTGCCACCGGCACCCGCAAAAGCCGCGAGCGTGTCTGCTAAATCATCCGCCGGATTAGCCTCCAACGTGATTTCCGGGCGCGGAGCGGCCAACAAACCGAACAACGCATCCGCGTGCCCAATCAGCCTCTCCAAACGCCGACCGCCCAATAAGCTCGGGGTGCCACCGCCAAAATACAGCGTATCGGCCTGCCAATCCCCTTTTTCGGCCCAATCCTCCATACAACGCATAAGCGCAGTGGTGTAGGTGTCCAGCCTTGTTTCGTCCTGTAAAGGGAGAGAATAAAAATCGCAATAAGGGCATTTAGACACGCAAAACGGCACGTGTATATAGAGCCCAATTTTGTCCATACAGCCTCCCCCTTCCTTTGGTTTTTATCATACCATATTTATCTTTTGCACACAAGTCGAAAAAAACGCTTTTCCCCTTGACCGAGTCGAAAAACAGCGTTATAATAGAAGCAATAGGGTACTATATCCAAAAGCGGGAATGAGAAAGGACGATGAAACATGGAAACGATGAACAAAGTGACTCTCAATATCTGCGGCACCGATTATATAGTTACTACGGATGAGGCTCCCGGCTATATGCAAGAATTGGGCGCCCAGGTTGACGCGCGCATTCGCAATTTAATGAACAGCAACGAGCGCACCTCTCTGGTTATGGCCACGGTGATGACCGCTCTCATGCAGGCGGACGAGGCAAAAAAAGCCACCCATACCGCCGATAATCTGCGTAAGCAGCTCAAAACATTCTTTGATGACAACAACCGCTCGCGGGTGGAAACCGAAAACCTCCGCAGAGAGGTGCAACGCCTGAAACGCGAAAAAGAAGAACTGGAACGGAAACTGGCGGCCCGATGACACGCCATATTCCGGAAGTGCTGGCTCCGGCCGGCTCTCCTGAGGCGCTAAAAGCGGCGGTACGATGTGGTGCCGCCGCTGTTTATTTAGGCGTCGACCAATTTAACGCCCGGCGGGCGGCCCATAACTTTACCCTTGACACGCTGCCCGAAGCGGTGGCCTATTGCCACCAGCGCGGGACAGCTGTGCACCTAACCCTCAACACCCTGTTGCGCCAAGAGGAACTGCCGGCGGCCATTGATATTGCTGAAAAAGCGGCCGCCTGTGGCGTCGATGCCCTCATCATACAGGACGTCGGTTTAGCGCGACGACTGCGCGCCATCATGCCATCCATGCCACTGCACGCTTCCACGCAGTTATCTTGCCATACCCCCGCCGGGGTGCAGTTTCTGCGGGATGCGGGGTTTTCCCGTGTGGTGCTCGCGCGGGAAATGACACAGGCAGAAATCGCCGCGTGCGCCGGACTTGGTGTGGAATTAGAGGTGTTTGTACATGGAGCGCTTTGCATGAGCGTATCCGGTCAATGCTATTTCTCGGCCATGCTAGGGGGGCGCAGCGGCAACCGCGGCGCCTGTGCCCAAACCTGCCGCCTTCCTTTTGAACCGACCGGAAAGCACGCCCGCCCCTGTCCATCGGACAAAGCCGCCCTAAGTCTCAAAGACAACTGCCTTGCCGCACACGTACAAGCTTTGGCGGACATCGGCGTGACATCGCTGAAAATTGAAGGGCGGATGAAGCGCCCAGAATACGTCGCCGCGGCCACCACCGTCTACCGCGCGGCCGCCAACCATATGCCTATCCAACCGGACGCCTTGGACACGTTGCAAAAAGTGTTTTCACGCACCGGGTTTACCGACGGCTATTTCACCGACACCCGCGGAGCGTCTATGTTCGGCACCCGTCGAAAAGAGGACGTCACCGCCGCCGCGGACGTGCTCGACAATTTGCAACGCCTATATGAAAAAGAGCAGCCGCTTATATCTATAACCATGGATTTCCAGGCGGACGAAACCGCCTGCACCCTCACCGTTGCAGATGCCGACGCGCACACAGTAACCATCACGGATGCAGGGGCGCAACCCGCCATACACAAACCGCTAACCACGCTGCGAGTGCGGGAGCAACTCGAAAAAACCGGCGGCACACCTTTCGTCGCGCAAGAGGTCAACGTATCCATCCAGTCGGGATTAACCTTACCCATCTCCCGCCTCAACGCGCTGCGCCGACAGGCATTGGAGAAACTGTTAGCTGCCCGCACGGCACGTCCCGTCATTCCTTGCGACCGCACGGCACAGCCGCCTTCCCTGTCGGCAAAAACAGCCCCACCGCATCGCATCATCGCCCGCCTATCATCGGCGAAGCAATACTCCCCCGCCTTACAAGTGGACGAAATCATTCTGCCGATTTCCACCCCAGCGGCAACCATTCGCCACCTGGCAGACATCTGCCGCGTAGGAGTGGAAATACCCCGCGGGTTGTTCGGGCGGGAGGATGCCTTACGAACAGCGCTCACCGTCGCCAAACAAGCCGGAGCGGTAAGTGCCCTGTGCGGCAATGTAGGCGCTCTCCCGCTCGCGCAGGAAGCGGGACTCGAACCCATCGGCGGTTTCTCGTTGAACATCACCAACCCGGAAGCATTGGCGTTTTATGCCGAGCGCGGTCTGCGCGCCGCCACTCTTTCCATGGAACTGACCTTTGAACAAATCAAAAAATGGAGCTACGCCTCTATCCCCACCGGGCTGTTGTTGTATGGCCGCCAGCCGCTCATGCTCACACGCAACTGTCCTGTGCAAACAGCTGCGCACACGTGTGCCAACTGTCATGAGCCCCGTCTCACCGACCGCACCGGCACCGTGTTCCCGATCGCCTGTGACGGTGGATGCCGTGAGGTGCTCAACAGCGTGCCGCTGTATTGGGCGGACCGACCGGCGGAGGTACCGGCACGAGATTTTACGTTGCTTCATTTCACCATCGAAACCGCCGCGGAAGTGGTCGCCGTCACACAAGCATATCGGTCCGGCAAATCGGCGCCCCCCACCGCCATCACCAGAGGGCTTTACCGACGCGGTGTCGAATAAAAAAGAGCGTAACCGTATTGGTTACGCTCTTTTTATGTCATTTATAGAGAACTGGTTTGTTTTCCGTCTATACCGCCACTGATTCTTTGTAAAGCGGTGCTTAACGGCAGTATCAGCAGCCCCGCTAGAACATTCCCGACCGCGTGCACCGCATCAAACGGAAAACCGGCCACAATCCACGCCAGCATCGCCCGAAAATCCAAGCCGTACAACAACGCCTGTGCCGGCGCATACAGCACGCCAAATGCCAACCCATGCAATCCGCAAACCAGCGGATACACCACCACGGCCACCCGCCGGGAAACCCGTCCGGACAAGAGCATGGTGCAACCCCATAACACCGTCCATACATATAGGTAGGGAATCCACCACGTGGCAAATCCGCAAAACAGCCCATTGATTAGAATGTATATATACAGCGGAATGAGCGCTTTATAGCGATACACCACGGTATAGGTCATGGTGAGCATGCCCAGCAGATGGATGTTGGGCAGAACCTCCATGAGCATTTTGGAACAATACATCAGCGCCCCCAGCATGGGAAACACACACAGCTCCCACGTGGATAAAAAGCGGCGGCCGTTATCCTTTTGTGTAAACCAACTCATACGCATCCCCATCCGAAACGGTTGTTTTATCCACACCGGTCATCATATACTCGCCGCCCCGGAAAAAGCCCCAATAGGCTCCATCGGCATCGTAGTCCGCGCGCAC